>JAFGQX010000037.1 GCA_016935455.1 Microcaldota archaeon | reverse complement strand
TGATTGGAATAATTTTTTTTGCCTTTGCGGCCTCTTTTGCAGCTATGTTTTTTGCCTCCTCCACAACATTGACTATGTCCGCTCCGGAAAATCTCTGCGTTCTTTTTGCAAGCTTGTTTGTGTCAATATCAAGGACCGGAACTTTTGAAAGAGCAACCTCAAATATTTTTTTTCTTCCTTCATAATCGGGCAGGTGCATATATATTATTTTGTCAAATCTTCCCGGTCTTAAAATTGCAGGGTCCAGTTTGTCCGGAACGTTTGTTGCACCCACAATCAAAACCGGCTTTCCTGTTTTAAACCCGTCTATCTCCTGAAGAAGCGTGCTGAGTATTCTCGGCCCCACATCATCTGCAGAGTATTCAGTCCTCTTTTTTGCAAGCGCATCTATCTCATCAAAGAAAAGTATGCAGGGCGAACTTTTTCTTGCTTCTGCAAATAATTCCGATATATTCTTTTCGCTTTCTCCATACCACTGAGAAAGTATATCTGATGACTTCACATAATAAAAACCATATTTTAGTTCCTTGGACAAGGCCCTCATAAGCATTGTTTTTCCCGTTCCCGGAGGGCCGAACAGCAGTATCCCCGAAGGCGGTTTAAGGCCGTATGTATATGAAAGTTCCTTGCTTTCCAGCGGAAGAAGAATTGAATCCATCAGCTCCTGCTTTACATCATCATAGTTTCCAATATCATCCAGTGATTTGGCTCCTTTCCCGAACGAAAGGTCCTCCAGCCCGAACTTGCCGAACTTTTTTGCCTTTTCTTTCCTTATTATCTCGCTTTCTCTGCTGAATTTGATGTTGTAATTTTCAAGAATCCCCACAATAAGTATTGTTCCCGCAGTATAAAACACCATTTCGTATGAAAAAGGATAACCAAATGCAGCTGAGAGAAAGTAATATGTAACCGGAATAAGAACAAGCACAAGACTGGAAATAATCTGGGCCCGCCCTTTTATTCTTCCGGATATAAAACCAACTAGATAGAGACAAACTGCCCAGATAAAAAGCTGAATTATTCCGCTGTCTGAAAAAAGCAGGATTATAAGATTATTCAATATCTTTCCAAGCATTGTTCCAAATCCGGCAATGTATGCAAAATTAAACAGCGATGAAACAGCATTTACCAAGTCAGTTCCAAATGTATAAAGCGTGGATGCTGGTTTTGAAAACATAAGCATTGGTTCCTCAGGCCCATACAACCCGTAATTTACCGGAAGGTACAGAGAATTTGGAACCATCCAGATAGATGAAAGGAGAAGGATAATGAGTATGGAAGGAATTGAAATTAGCAAACTTCTTTTTGAGCCGAAATGAAGCGCAGTTATTACCATCCCAAGCATTACAAATCCCGAAAGAAGAGACAAAGGAAACGGTGCGAACGGTGCGAATATGAATATCTCAAGTGCAGATATCACTGCCCATTTTTCAAACATTTCAAAAAGGGTTACTGCAACAACAAGGAGAAATACAAAACCGAAAACAGGCGACTGGTACATCACTGAAAGAAAAGCAAGGATTATGCCCGCAAGGGTTCCGAAATGAGGTTTTTCATAATAAGCCGGAACTGCACAGATAAGTGCTAGAACCGGAACCATATATGCCAGGAAAAAAGGTATCGAGCTCAGTATAAACAGCGCTCCCAGGAATATAAGGACAGAGTTCCAAAACTTTTCATTTTCCTGAATGTATTTAAAATACGCCCGCACTTTCTGCTCCTGAAGAGATTTGGATACAATCCGGGTTCCCATACTTTAAATTATTCTTCTATATTTTAAACGTTTACCTTAAGGGTGGATTCTTGTCCTGTCCCGCGGGAACAGCATTGTTTCTCTTATATTCTGCTGGTTGGTCAGCTTTTGTGTGATTCTTTCAAGGCCTATACTCCATCCTGCATGTGGCGGAGCCCCCACCCTGAAAGCATCTATATAAAATTTGAAATCCGCAGGGTTCATCCCCCTTTTTTTAATCTGGCTTTCAATCAGTTCAGGTATGTGTATCCTCTGTGCACCTGAAGATATTTCAAGACCCTTATAAATCAAATCAAATGCATGGCATATCTCTTCATTGTTTTCGCTCGGCATTGAATAAAATGCCCTTGTTTTCGTCGGCCAGTCATATATGAAATATGCATCCTCTTCAAGAATGGAATCAAGCTTTTTTTCAGCTTCCTTTGAGAAGTCTTCCCCCCATTCCATTTTGAAATTGTGCTTCTGGAGCATATCCACACATTCAGTGTACGTGTGCATAGATATTTTTTTCGGGACTTCAAATTCATATTCCAGAACCTTAAGTTCTTCCATCTTTGAAACATTTTTAAGTATATGAAGAAATATTTTTTCCAGAATTTTCATAACATCCATATGGTCTGCGAAACCCATTTCAATGTCCATCTGGGTTATTTCATTCAAGTGTGTTGTTGTTGCATGCTTCTCTGCCCTGAATACCGGAACAGTCATAAATACTCTGTCAAAACCGCCTACAACTGCAAGCTGTTTGTAAAGCTGCGGGGACTGTGCAAGGTATGCCTTCTGTTCAAAATAAACAATTTCAAATACATCAGCACCGCCTTCAGTAGCAGCACCTACAATTGTAGTGGGATGAATTTCGATAAATCCCAGACCTGCCGCCTTTTCCCTGAACAACCTCGCTATTTCAGATTTAATTTTAAAAATTGCAGTAGGAACTTTCCTCCTTAAGTCTATGTATCTGTAATCCAGCCGGGTATCCAGCTCAGCCGGAACAACATCTGAAGGGTCCACAGGAAGTTTTTTATCCACTTTTCCCAGCAATTCCATTCCTTCCGGAATAAGTTCAACCCCGTCCGGAGCTATTTTGTTTGATTTTATTGTTCCCTTGAAACTCACAACATCTTCCCGGTTGAATTCAAATCCGTTAAGTATCTCGTCCGGAACAAGCCCTTTTTTTACAGTAACCTGTATTATTCCCGTAATATCCCTAAGAAGCACGAATCTTACCTTCCCTATGTTCCTGAATTCGTGCACCCAGCCGGCAATCTCAGCTTTTTCGCCTACAACTTTTTTTGCTTCAGAAATATAATGGGTTCTGAACATCAAAACACCTTTATACAGGTTTAATTGGAAACTGTTTAAAAAAGATGCAAAAGACAACTTCTTTAAATATTGTTTTTGAATGCACCTTATGAATCCGGAATCCCTCCGGATATGGGAGGATATAAACCGCTACTGCAAATCAGACTGGATTAATAGATGGAGTTATATCAATAACTGCAGTGAAAACTCACTAAGTGTTCTTTTTGCTTTTGTTGAGAATGATGATTTCTGGACTCTTAGAAAAGCAGCTGCAGACAAACTTTTGAAGAGCAGTGATATTCATTCTCAAGAAAACATCCAAAGAATAAAAGAAGGCCTTAAAGGCGAATGCTGGATTACAAGAAAGGTGTATGCTTATATTTCCGGAGAACTGAAAAATGAAAAAATGATAATGGAATTGATACCTCTTCTTGCGGATTCTGAAGGAGAAGTAAGGAAAACAGCGGTTGAAGCTCTTGAAAAATTTAAAGACAGCAGAAAAGCCAGATTTTTTTCAGATTTATTCGGCAGAAGGCTGATGCCGGAAATTATTGAAGCGGCTGAATTCCAGAGAGACCTTAAACTCCTCGCAGACGGTTCTGGAAAAAAAGTGATTAGAATAACGGCAGTAAGATGGCTGAGCAAAATTTCAAATCTGAAAAAAGGCTCCCCCGTTGATAATTCTCTCCCTGCGGTTCCGGAGAAGAAAAACAAAACCCTCCGGAGAGCAAAAAGAACATCCTAATCAGATGAACTGAAGCACAAATACAATTGAGAGTATTGCAGGTATAACATACCTTACAAGAATCATATAATATTCTGCAAATCCGTTGTTAAACTGCCTTTCAATCTCCTTTTTTAACGGCCGGTATCCCCAAGCCAGATAAACCTCAGTTACAAGTATTGCGAGCGGTGCAAACCTGCTTATAACTACCCCGTCAAGAAAATCCAAAAACTTCATTCCCATAATGGAAAGATTCTGCCCGCTATAGCTCAATGCGGAGGGTACTGCAAGGAGGGAAACCAGTAAAACTGCGATAAGTGCGGCATCTTTTCTGCTGTTTGACAGCAGGTCTTCCATCATCGTTATTGGGACTTCTATCATAGATACCACTGAAGTTATTGCAGCAGAGAAAAGAAGGAAAAAGAAAACAGGAAGCACCATCGAAGCATACGGAACCTGCCCTAAAACTGCTGGGAGCGTTACAAATGCAAGCTCAGGCCCCGAATTAACGGAAATTCCGTTTCCAGCCGCAATTGTAAATATGAGAAGACCCCCCAAAAATGCCACAAGCGTATCCGATATTGAAACAATTATTGCAGAATTTTTCATATTTGTTTTTCTTTTTGAATAACTTGCATATGTAAGCATTATACACCATCCGACTCCCAAAGAAAAGAATGCCTGCGTAAATGCAACAGCCCACATTTCAAAATTCAAAAGTCCCCCAAGATTAAACTGGGTATATACGCTTAGTCCCCCCTCCAGCCCGTATATCCCTACCGCCCCTGCAAGAAGAGCCAGAAGAGACAGCATAAATACTGGAAAAAGATACTTATTTACTCTCTCAAGTCCTCTTGTAATTTCCACCTTCATTATAATAAATACGAGAAGCATGACTACTGCTGTTGCTGGGATAGAAAGAAAACTTTCAGAATATTCCGAGAAAGGCATAGCGGTTCCTGTGAGGGACATTGTGAAGAATGAAAGAGTCCAGCCGGTTATAACAACGTAATAGGACAAAACAATTATATTGAATATAAGCGGAATAAACGAAAACAGTGCATATTTTTTGTTTAGTTTATTGAATGTTTTCACTGCAGTTATTCTCATTCTGTTTCCCACTGTAAACTCCAGCATCATCAAAGGAAGGCCTATTACAATAAGAGAAAGAAGATATGCAAGAAAAAATGTCCCGCCCCCGTTTGAGGCAACAACATAGGGAAACCTCCATATATTCCCAAGCCCTACAGCCGATGCAGTTGCAGCTATAATAAATGCCCATTTTGAGGACCATGCTTCTTTGATATACGCTGCATGCCTTACAACCATAACAGGACATTAGCCAGTTAAGGTTTATAAATTTAAAACGGGAATTTGTTATGTGAATCTCTTTAAATCCATAGAAAACAAGGAAACGATATTCAAAAACGAGAGTGTATTCAACCAGGGGTATATTCCTGAGGATATACTGCACAGAGAATCTCATCTGAAGGAAATGGCGTTTGCCCTTAAAAATATTGCAAAAGGGAAAAAACCCTCCAATATTTTTCTTTACGGCCCTCCGGGAACAGGGAAAACTACCTGTGCAAAGTATGTTGTTAATGAGCTTTCAGAATATACTGACAAAGCAGTGGGGACATACATAAACTGCTGGCATTATTCCACAAGATATTCCGTTTTAAACCAGATTTCTTACAGTGTTGACCCTTTGACCCCCAGAAGAGGCCTTGCCCCCGATGAATTGATTGAAAGAATCATCTCCGAGATTAAAAAAACCGGAAAAATACCGGTTGTAATTCTGGATGAGGTTGATGTGCTTGCAGGTAAAGGGGAGGAGGGGCTTCTTTACGACCTTCTGCGTCTGGACCAGAATGAGCAGATAAACATTGCGGTAATTTCAATAACCAATGACGATTCCTTTATGGCCGGGCTGGACAGGAGAATTAAAAGCTCATTTGCCCAAAAGAGCCTTAAATTTATGCCTTACAGGCCCGCCGAGTTAAAGGACATAGTGATGGAAAGGTCAAGAGAAGGTCTTTTACCTACAACTTATGATGATGAGATAATCGGAAAATGTTCAGGATTTGGTGCCAAAAATCAGGGAGATGCCCGCATAGCGATCCAGCTTTTATATCTTTCCGCAAAAGAGGCGGACAGAGAAGGAAAGAACAAAATCGAAGTTGTTGATGTGGAAACGGCAAAGAAATTTGTTGTAAATGAAATCAGAAAAGAAAAGGAGAAACTTCTTCAGCCGACCGAGAAGAAGATTTTTGATGAACTCGGTTTTGAATGGGTCAAAGCTTCAGATGTATATTCCAAACTGGAGATTCAGGAAAGAACAGGGAGATACTGCCTGAACAAACTTGAGAATCTGGGACTCGTGGAAACGCGGATGGACTCTGGAAAAAGGGGCGGAAGGGAAGCGAGAAGAAAAGAATAAGATTTATAAACACATATACACACTAACTATAATTAATTTACAGGGGGATGGAAGTATTTAAATTCTTTCATTCCAAATTAAGTTCATGGGATCAGATTTAAAAGTAGGAGACATAATGAAAAAAAATGTTATCACAATCAACGAAGACAAACCCCTAACTGATGTGGCAAAATTAATGAAAAAGCATGACGTCGGTTCAATCGTCGTCATAAGAGAAAAAAAAGCAGAGGGAATAATCACCGAACGTGATATCATTCATAAGATTATCTCAGCAGGAAAGGATTACACAAAAGTGAAAGCATCCGATGTTATGAGCGCTCCCATTATGGTTATAAAACCTGAAACTACGCTTGAAGAGTCTGCGAAGTCTATGAGAAAACACGCAGTAAAAAGGCTTCCCGTGGTTAATGAAAGGATGGAGCTTGTAGGAATAATAACTGAAAGAGACATACTGGAAATATTTCCTGCAGTCATTGATCTTATAGAGGAAAAAGCCCAGTTAAGATAAATCATACTCATGCTGTGCATGGATGGCCTCAGGAGCTTTAAGCCGTGAATGAACGGTCAACAGTGCACAGCTCAACCTATTTTTGATTCTTGGTCCCGATTAAGTGAGAGCTATGGCCAATCTGGACATAAGAGTAGTTCCTAATGCAAAGAGATTTCAGATTAAGGAAGAAAGCGGATGGTTAAAGATACACATCACTTCCGAACCTGAAAAAGGGAAAGCAAACAAGGAGATTGAAAACAAATTGTCCGGAATTCTCGGCAGGAAAGTAAGAGTGATAAAAGGCTTCACAAGCAGAAGAAAGGTGATTTTCATTGAAGGACAAAAAGAAGAAATCCTTGAAACCCTCAGAAAAATCAGAGATGGTTAAGAGGGCGGAGAAGATTATCCTTAAAATAAAAGAAGGCAAAATTGTGGTTGAAGGAAAGAGGGACAAGGAATCCCTTAAGCGCTTAGGTGCATCCAGTGTAACTACAAGTGCCGGAAAGCCTTTTTATGCATGTGAAAAACTTTCCAGATTAAATGCGGAGGAAGTCATAATTCTTACTGACCTTGACCGCAAAGGAGAACAGCTTCTTAAGTTTCTTGAAAGGGAACTTTGGTCAAGGGGAATAAAAACGGATGTAAAAACCCGGAAAGAAATAAGCGGAATCCTGAAAATTCGGGATTTTGAGAATATAGATAAAAAATATGAAGAGTTTAAAAAGAGTTGATAAATATGGCAAAAACATACATCGATACTGTAAAATATTTGGTTTATGCACATGTGGAAGTCGGCGGTCTTGTTGACAAGCCGGACATAGTTGGTGCAATTTTCGGACAGACAGAAGGGCTCCTTGGGGATGAACTTGACCTGAGAGACCTCCAGAAAAACGGAAGAATAGGAAGAATAGAAGTGGAAAAGGAAGCTACAAGAGGCAATACTACAATTGCAGTAATAAAAATTCCGAGCAGCCTTGATATGGTTGAAACATGCATTATTGCAGCCGCCCTGGAAACTGTTGACAGGGTGGGGCCTTGCGAGGCAAAGATAAAAATCCAGAAGGTTGAAGATACCAGAAGCCTTAAGAGAAAAGTTCTTGTTGACAGGGCAAAAAACCTGCTCAGAAACCTTATTAACACTGAGATTCCAGAAAGCAAGGAAATTTCGGACAGTGTAAGAGACGAAGTTAAAGTTGCCGAAATAACCACATACGGAAGGGACAGCCTCCCTGCAGGACCTTCAATAGACAAGGTTAAGGAAGTTGTTTTTGTAGAAGGAAGGGCAGATGTTTTGAATCTTCTTAAAAACGATATAACCAATGTTATTGCTCTCGGAGGAGCAAGGGTTCCTCCGACCGCAGTGGACCTTTCAAAAAAGAAAGAAACAACAGTTTTTCTTGACGGAGACAGAGGCGGAGACATCATTTTGAGGGAACTTGAAAATGCGGGTTCTGAAATTGATTTTGTAGCAAGAGCTCCTAAAGGAAAAGAGGTTGAAGAGCTGACGAGGAAAGAGATAATCAAATGCCTGAGAAACAGAATTCCCTACGAGCAGAACAGTACACGGGAGAAAAAGACATATGAGCGCCCGCATCCCCAGTCCACAGGCTATTTCCAGAAACCGCAGGTACAATCCATGCCTGCAGAAAAATTAGCAGAACCTCCGAAACCAAGAGTGAATACCAGAACAGAAATAAAGAGGCCTATGGTAAGGGTTAAAGAACGAAAACCTGAAACACCTGTCCAGATGAAAGAGCAGGAACCGGCACCACCGGCAAAGAAAATAATTGAATCTGATTTTCCGAAAGAGCTTGACGAACTTAAGAATACTCTCAAAGCAAGACTTTTTGATGAGAATCTCAATATGCTTTCAGAAATAAAAGTCAGGGATGTTATAAAAGCTCTTGAAGAGAGAAGCGATGTCAGGGTGATTATCTTTGACGGCATAATAACCCAGAGACTTGTAGACCTTGCCAACAGCAGGGGAGTCAGAACAATTGTAGGCGGAAAAATTGGAAATGTTAACAAGAAACCCGAAGGACTGGAAATAGTGACAAGGGAATGAAAGTCTATATTGAAACATATGGATGCACATTAAATCAGGCAGATACGGATATAATGGCGGGAATACTCCTCAAAAAAGGGTATTCTCTCGTCCAGAATGAAAAAGAAGCCGATGTTGTTGTATTAAACACCTGCACTGTAAAAGGAAGCACAGAAAACAAAATCCTCAACCGGCTTAAAAAAATAAAAAAGAAAACTGTAGTTGCAGGATGCCTTTCGGTAAATGAAGAAAGAATAAGAAAAATCAATCCTGATGCAGTTATCCTCTGGGCTGGCTCTACAGGAAGAATCACGGATGCAGTAGAATATGCGATAGAAGGGAAATCGGCCACGATTAAGGACGACGGATATAAAGATGCCCTTCCAAGAATTTTTACAAAACCGATTCTTAGAATGCCCGTTCAGGAGGGGTGCATCTCATCCTGTTTTTTCTGCCAGACCAAAGCCGCAAGACCGGTTCTCAGGAGTTATATGCCAAAAACAATAATCAGAAATATTGAAACCGGACTCAGGGAAGGCGCAAGGGAGATTCAGATAACCGGAATGGATTCAGGGGCATACGGGCTGGACATAAAAACAGACCTTGCATTCCTTCTTGAGAATGTGCTTGAAATTGAAGGCGATTTTAAAATAAGGGTGGGAATGCTCAGCCCCCAGCACATCAAAAGACTGGAAACCCCGCTTCTCAAACTGTTTGAAAACAAAAAGTTATACAGATTTCTTCATATTCCTGTCCAGTCCGGAAGCGAGAAGGTAGTCAGGGAAATGAACCGGCCGCATACTGCCCAGGATTTCAAAGACACAGTAACTAGTTTTAGAAATAAATTCCCGGATATTACAATTGCAACAGATATAATCGCAGGTTATCCCACCGAAACAGATGATGATTTTAAGGATACTCTTAGTCTAATCCAGAATATTAATCCTGATATAGTGAATATCTCCCGCTACACTCCGAGGGACGGAACAAAAGCAAAGGAACTGAAACAGCTGGATACAAAAATAATAAAGCAGAGAACCTCTGAACTTACAAAACTATACAAAACAATAGCGGAAAATAAAAACAAAACCCTGATTGGAAAAGAATATGAGGTCTTGATTACAGAAAAACAAAGAGATTATACTGGGAGGACAGATACTTACAAGCAGGTTGCAGTCAAAAATTACTCAGGAGAGCTTGGGAAAACAGTAAAAGTAAAAATATCCGGTGCAAACCACGGAACATTAATCGGAACGATTATTGAAGATATATTGTAATAAGCGCAATTCTTCCGTCATCAACAGGAGCATTTCTGACTGCTTTTACTGTGTTTGGATAATCCCCCTTAAATTCTCCAAGAGTTATTTTTTCATTGAGTTCCATTCCCGTATCATCAGCTTTATTGAGCTCAATAATTATATTAACATTATAGGGAGTTCCTATATCCTCCTTTAATTTCTGGGGGTCCCCGTTC
>JAFGQX010000007.1 GCA_016935455.1 Microcaldota archaeon | reverse complement strand
CGTGGAATGATTTAAGAGTTCTATTTAATCTGGAAAGCATCCATTCATCTTCCTTTTCAATCTTCTTGGGTTTTTTCGGCTTCTTTTCTATAAACCTTTCCAGAAAAACATACATATTGTAAAGAACCATCAGGTCCCCGTGGGCTTCCTTGAGTTCCGTCCAGTTGAATTTGAGCTCTTCCCATACTGCATTGTTTAATCCCCACAGCCTGAATGAATCCGCGCCGTATTTTTCAAGGATTTCTTCAAGAGGAACAAAATTTCCCAGGCTTTTGCTCATTTTTTCCCCTTTCTCGTCCACAAAAAATCCATGCATCATCAGTCTTTTATACGGGCATTTGTCATACCTGACAATTCCAGAACCCAGAAGGGAATAAAACCATCCCCTGATTTGGTCCTGCCCTTCAACTATAAAGTCTGCCCTTTCACCGAATTTATTAACCTCTTCTTCTGTAAGAGACGCCCAGACTGCATTTCCAGAATCAAACCATACGTCAAGAACATCCTTTATCCTGTGCATTTCCTTTCCGCACTTTTCGCATTTGAATGTTATCTTGTCCACAAAAGGCCTGTGCAGTTCCTTAACTTTTGGAAGTTCATCCCTGTTTCCGATTACTTTTATCTCCCCGCATTCACATTTCCAGATTGGAAGGGGAATGCCCCAGTATCTCTGCCTGGATATGCACCAGTCCGGCGCAACAGTCACGAAATCAGTAAATCTTTTTTTCACAAAAGAAGGATACCATTCCACAGTGTTTATTTCACTCAGCATTTTGTCCTTCACTTTTGAAACAGTTATAAACCACTGGTGTGTTGCCCTGAATATTAAAGGGGTTTTGCATCTCCAGCAGTGGGGATATCTGTGCCTTATCCTGTCTGAATAGACCAAAATACCTCTGTTCTCAAGAAGCTCCATTATTTCCGGATTTGCTTCCTTTACATTTTTTCCTTCAAAATCTCCGGCCTCTTCGGTATACTCTCCTTTTTCATTTACAGGAGAAAAAGGCTCTATTCCGAATCTTTTTCCTATTATAAAGTCCGCTTCACCATGTCCTGGTGCAGTGTGTACAAGTCCTGTTCCTTCCTCAAGTGTCACATATTCATCGCTCAGCACCACTTTCCTTTCATATTCCTTTTTTATTTTGTCCTGAAAAGGATGTTCATATTGTGTCCCTTCAAGCTTTTTCCCTGAAAGTTCCTCAAGAACAACCCCGCTTTTTCCAACAAGGTTAAGCACCTTTTCCATAAGGTCCTTTGCAACTACCCAGACCTCGTCATCAACCTGAACCTTTACATACGGGAGTGTTGGGTGAACCATAACTGCAAGATTTGCAACAAGAGTCCAGGGGGTCGTAGTCCATATAACAAGATATTCATTTTCCTTTTCCTTTACCTTAAATTTAACATAAATGCTCGGGTCTGTTTCATCCCAGTATTCCAGCTCATAGTTTGCCATTGTTGTTTCGCATCTGTAGCAGTAGGGAAGAACATAATCTCCTTCATGCATTAATCCCTTGTCCCACGCCTGCTTCAATGTTTTCCATGAAGATTCAATATAATTATCGTAATAGGTTATGTATGGATTTTCATAATTCATCCAGACTCCAATACTTTTGAACTGCCCGTTCATAACCCCGATATACTTTGTTGCGAACTTTTTGCACTCATTAATGAACTTTTCTATTCCTATTTCTTCAATTTCATGCTTGTTTTTAATGTTCATTTCTTTTTCCACTTTTACTTCAATTGGAAGTCCGTGTGTATCATAACCCGGCTGGGTTCTTACATTGTACCCCTGACTTGTCCAGTACCTGCATACGGTATCCTTTATCGCCTTGTTCCATGCAGTTCCGGGATGAATTTGGCCGGTTGCATAAGGGGGCCCGTCGCAGAAATAGTAAGGTTCTCCTTTTTCCCTTGCCTTTTTTACTTTTTCAAAAATCTTCTTTTTCTCCCAAAACTTAAGTATCTCTTCTTCTACCTGCTTGTGGTTGTACATTTTCTATTACCTCGTATTGTTTAGAATACCTTTTCCCCAACATAAACCTTTATTCCGGAGGGCGTCACCTTAAAAGGAACCAAATCCCTTGAATGTTTGGTGCCCCTCATTTTGAATATTTCCAGAGCCCTTATTCTTTTGTCTCCCCTGTCAAGGTTGTACAGATTAATAATTCCGTCCATTACAAAATGTTCAATCTCATATTCCACTGATTCTTTGCTTATTTTTGATGCTTCCACAGTGGTTATTGTGGTGCAGTCCAGGTTTCTTAATAATGAGAGAAATTCAAACAGTGTCTGCCTGTAGTCTGCAATATCCCTTGTCATTACCTTTACTATTGTAAGTGAATCAATAACTACTCTTTTTGCTTCATTATTCACTATTCTGTCTTCAAGTATCTCTGCAACCCCTTCAATGCCCAGCTTGTCGGGTTTTGCTATCTCCATCTTGTTTTCTTCCATAAGAGAGTCAACGTCGCTCATCATAGGGAACGTATTTCTCATATTGTCAAGTATCTCATCAGGAGTTTCCTCAAGGGTGATATATACTCCGTTTTCCCCTGCCTTTGCCCCCCTGTAAATATATTCAAATCCAAATGAAGTTTTACCGCATCCCGGACCCCCGTAAAGGGCTACATGCCTTCTTGCGGGTATTCCCCCGTTGAGCATTTTATCTAAACCCTCTATTCCTGTTTTAACTCTCTCAAGAACCATAACATTACCTCATTAAGAGATGTTTATTAATATTTATAAGTTTTATTAATTGAGATTTCAATAAATTAGACTAAACTCTTTTGGCTGATTCATTCTCCTGCTTTCTCATTAAATCTTCCATTATTTTATAGATTGGATTATATTCAGAAGGTTTATTTGCTGAGCTGTAGAATTCATAAGATTGTACGTATTTTGTTAATTTTTCTATTATCATACTCTTTATTTCATTCGTATTATTTTCCATTATTTTTTCCAAAGCCCCAGCAGCATATTTTCTTACATCACAATCCTCATCTTTCAAAGCCCCAACTAAACCATCTACAATTTCAGCTACTTTAATATCTGTCTCAGGAAGATTGAAACTAGTAATGTTTACCAAAGCCCAAATTGAGTGATTTCTTACTTCATAATTTTCATCTCCCAAAGCACCAATCAAACTATCCATAATTTTATTTACTTCAAAATCAGGTTTATGTCCAACTGCTTGATGAACAATCTTATACAAAGCTGAAACAGCTCCCCATTTTACTTTCCAATTTTTATCCTTTAGAGTATCAATAAGAAAATCTATTTTTTCTTTCCTAATAATTGTTTCAATCTTTCCTTTTTTTAGTAACCTCTTAGTTCTCCATCCCCTGTATTTATCCCCCATTCTTCTAAATACTCCCTTCTGCCTCATCCAAATTCACCTATAACCCCTTCTCCTCAAACGAGACAGGTGAATCTTAATCAATTCAGCAAGTGCATCGCAGTATTCCTGCTCACTTTTAATCATTCTCCAGTTTCCGGGTCCGTGAAGATAATCCAGATATTCGCTTACATCAGAAAATCCACATTCATTATAAAAACCTTTATCAGGTGGAACAGTAACTGCAAGTGTTTTGATTCCCTTTGCTTCAAGATCTAATCTGGCTCTTCTGGTGTCATCAACAGCCTGTTTTCCATTATAATCATTATCTGCAGGCATTGAGTCGCAGGTCCAGATGAATATTTTTGTCTGTGCTTTTTGTCCTTCAAGAATTTTCCCCCCAAATCTCATCTGCACTCCATCCCTGTTTGCAGCTGTAGGTTTGATATTTACATATCTCATATTGGGTTCATCAAATTTCTTTGCCCATATGGCAATGGTATTTGCAGGGCCACTGCTTGAGTAGAAGTATGCTCCAAATTTAATAGAAGGAATTTTTGTTATTGCAGTCCCGACTGTATTCACTCCTTCTGCGATATAATCTATCTTCCTTTTCCCATCTAATCTCATGTTTGTGGAACCGCTCATATCTCCTGAAAGAAGCACTGCAACAGACCTAACGTCAGTAATTTCAGTTATTTCATGATAATCTCTTGGTCTTCTTATGCCTATTTTTTTATCCTGTTTCCACCTTCTTTTTTCTCTTGGGTCAGCATGTCCTGCAAGTCCCCCAGTTATTATTCTTGTTTTAGAAGTAGTTATCATCCTTAGAACTGCCTCAAGTTTATTTACCCCATTTTTATCTATCTTGGGAGGAACTTCAGTTCCCTGCTTCTCTTTAACAGAAGAGTATCCTTCAACGAGTATCTCCCCTCTGTATTCAGGGAATACCCAATTTATTTCTCCTTCATTGGGTTTGTCCCCTTCATTTTTAGTTTCTTTTCCTTCATTTATTTTCTCTTTTATTTTTTCCATTAGTTCCGGAGGAATATCCTCCATATTAACGGGAATTCCATCTTCATCAGAATCTCCAATCTCAATTTCAATATTTTCCAAATCCAAATCTTCAATACTGTTAGGTCCTTTTGTTCCGAATCCCTTTCCCTGCGATTCTGCAAATTCCTGTTTGGTTATGAACTTTTTTACATCCTCAGTCATTCTTTCTGAAAGTAAGATTGTTTCATCGGTATAATGTTTTCTGTTGTTTGAAACCTTAATAATCTCCTGAATATATTTTTTTATTATTTTTTTTGCATTTTCATTGTTTATTTTTTTATACTTTTCAACAGCCTCTTTTTCAGACTCACCAAGTCCTTTAGTATTTCCTGTTATGAATGCATCCGCGAGTTTTTGCTTGTTTTCACTTAGTGCAATAAAGCTGGTTACAAGAAGTATTGTATCGTTTATTGCCTTCGCACCCTCTCCACTGCATTTTGAAATATATTCCTCATTAATATAATTATGAACTATTCTTCTTGACTCCCCTCCCCATGCATATGCTTTTTCATCTATAAACCAGCCGTCAATTTTCATATCCTCATTAATGTTCCACAAATCATGGAGAAGACCCGGATAATCACTAATCTGCTCAATTAAAGCGGTCTGACTTTTAATTTTTAGTTTCTTCCCGTTTTTAATGCATGTAATTTCCTTTATTCTCCCGTTTCTTTTAAGTTCCAAATCAACTACTTTAATTCCTTTCCCAGAAAGGATTTTGCAGATCGTATTAAGAGTAAGTTTAAATGAACCTCCCCAGATGTGCATTCCTTCGTGGGAAGCAAGCAGGTAATAAGCCGTTTTATTTGTATCTTTTGTTTGATGTTTGTCAAAATATTCCGGAAGGTAAACACCAAGTTCATCAGTTTCTTTTGTGTATGCGCCCTTCATTGTTTTTTTAACAGTCAGTATAAGGCCAAGATTACTTCTTATAAATACCGTAAGAGAACCCTTGATGTCGTCCAGAAATACTGCTCTTTCTTTTATTCTGTAGTCGGAGGTATCATCATAAGGTTTTACCATTAAAATCCATCTTGAGAATTCAACAGTTCCTTCAAGATTGTTTTCGCCTGGATTAAATTTTTCCATCCCGTCTTTAATCCATTCGGTAATCCCTTCAGGACTGAAAAGAACGATATTGTCAACCGTATTTACATTTCCGATAACTGCAGAGAGAAGGAAATTTATATTTCCTACTCCGTTCATAGTTTTCATATAAATGTCAAGAAATTCTTCCCCTCTTTTGTCAAGTATAAACCCCAACTGGGGAATGCTGATTTTTCCGATTGTTCTTTTAAGGTCTGAATTAAGGTATTTATTCACTTTTCTGGAAAGCAGTGCAATTACCTGCGGGTCAGTTATTCCATTTTTAATAAGTTCTTCCAGGCTGTTGAGCATGATTGATTCTGCTTCACTGCTTAATCCCTGTTTTTTAATCAGCCCATAAAGTGTTCCCCTCTGAATTGGAACAACCTTTTCCTTTTTCTTTTGAATGGTCATTTCAATCAAGGTTTTATTGAATTTATCTTCTGTTCAGCAGCACTAATTACATCCCTTACACTGTCTGTTTCTTCAAAAGGAACCATTGGGTAAACCATCGCAGCCATAACTGCTTCTTTAAATGGAAGCCCTGCAGCCATCAGCTGAACTGTGTGTTCAAGGCTTCTTGGTGTAGGAGGGAATGACAAAGACAGTTTCCCGGTTATTGAAGGATCGGTTGTAAGATAATTATATATGTCTGCAAGCGCCCTCTTGATTTTTAAATTTTCAAAAACCTTTATGATTTCTTTTTCGCTTATTGTCCCAGAAATATCTATCTTTAAGTCCGCGGTTTTTCCCTCATACT
>JAFGQX010000036.1 GCA_016935455.1 Microcaldota archaeon | reverse complement strand
TTTCTTTTATAATCTTGCTTCAATAATTGCTATGTGGTGGCTGGTATGATTGTTCTGGGGATAGAAAGCACCGCACACACACTTGGAATCGGCGTAACCAAAGGAAAGAGAATACTCTCCAATGAAATGGATATCTACCGGCCGGTAAATGAAGGAATAATCCCGAGAAAGGCGGCGGACCATCACGAGCAGGTTTTTTCTTTAATACTGAAAAATGCTCTCAAAAAAGCAGAAGTTTCAATGGAGGATGTAGACTTAATTTCATTTGCACAGGGTCCGGGAATAGGTGCCCCCCTTAAAATGGGTGTCACCGGAGCAAAATACCTTGCAATGAAATATGAAAAAGAAATAATCGGGGTAAACCACCCGTATGCCCATATAAAAATAAGCGAAATGATTACCGGAATGGAAAACCCTCTTGTTCTTTATGTAAGCGGGGGGAATACCCAAATACTTTGGGAAAAAGAACCATTTGAATTCCAGATACTGGGGGAAACGCTGGACATAGGTGTCGGAAATTTATTTGACTCATTCTCCAGAAAAATGGGGGATGAATATGCACACGGTTCGGTTCTTGAGAAAACCGCTGAAAAAGGAGAATACATCCAGCTTCCGTATTCCGTAAAAGGAATGAATCTTGTTTTTTCAGGGCTCCTTACGTCCGCAGTAAGAAAACTAAAAACAGAGAAAAAAGAGGACGTTGCACATTCCCTGATGGAAACTGCTTTTGCAGAATTATGTGAAGCAGCTGAAAGGGCTCTTTTCCTAACCCATAAAAAAAGCCTGATCGTATGCGGCGGTGTTGCACAGAACAAAAAACTCAAAAAGATGCTTGGGATTATGTGCAGAGAAATAAATGTAAATTTTGATGCCGCTCCTGACGAGTTTAACCGGGACAACGGCGCGATGATTGCATATGCCGGATACCTGTGCTATAAAGAATTCGGCGGAAAAAAACCTGAAAAATGGAATGCCGACCAGGATTACAGAATTTCAAGGATTAAAGAACATCTTAGATAAGGTCGCCCAGTTTTCTCCCTATCATCTGCGCACTTTTCCACGATACTGAAAATGATTTTTTGTTTTCATCAAATACGGACAGAGGTATAAAAAGCCATTCCTGCCTGTTCCTTCTCCACGCAACCAGGCAGGTTATGCCTGTATTTTCCTCCCAGTTTTTCAGACCTAAAAACTGGTCTTTGTCCAGATGAAGATATTCCTTTTCCCATGCCTTTGCCTCAAATGCATAATTCAGCCCTTTTTTGAATGCAAGGAGGTCAGGAGACAATGAGGATACGCCGCTTCCCGCAGCCCTTATTACCGAAAACCCCTCGCCGTCAAAAAAATGAATTAGTTCTCTTTCAGCTCTTGAACCTTTCCGGTATGTCTGGGGCATAAAAGAGATATCTCTAATAAAATATTAAATGTTAAGTGCAGGGTTTAAGAAGATTGTGTTAGATAATCTATAGTAATGACAGTTAGAAAAAAAGTTAATGGAAAGGGGAAGAAAAACAGGAAAGAAGAACATACTGTAAAATATGTCCCAAAGGCAGACTCAGGAGAAACAAAAAAAATTATACGCGAACTTATTGAAACTCATTCAGAAGTATGGGAGAAAATAAAAGGTAAAAATGAAATAACTGCAAATATAAAACATCTTACTGCAATGACTTGTTCAGAATCTGGAAGAATTGCAGCAATAAAAATTTTTGAGGGATTTATTGGGCTTGCTGAAAATGATTTCAAAGTCCTTGAAAGCTGCTCAACATTATGGTTTGAAAAAAGAAGTCTGTATGAACATTTTCTTTCCAGAGTTATTGCAGAATTTATTCAGAGATATAAAAACGGTGAAACTGCTCTGGCAGAACCTATGCAAATGATTCTTTTAAATTTCTCTGAGGCCGACAAAATGATGTTTCTTTCATTTGCAAAAGAGATATTTGCAGAATGCGATAAACACAGCGAAGAGTTTGGGGATAAAATTGAAATGATTGAAATTCTGACCCGTAAAATATGGGAGAAGGATTCAAGATATTTCAATATGGTGTTCAACAGGGCAACCCCATTTTTAGATAGAATACACTGCTGAGCATTCATCAGTGCACTTTACCTTTACTTTCTGCCCGTTTTTCAAAACCTCAAGAGGGTTTTTATCCGGACTGTCCATCATCGGGATTTCTGAAATTATCGCCCCCGCGACAATAATCGGCTCCCCGTCAATATTTATTATTGCAGAAGGTGCCTTACCGTTCTTTTTCAGCTGAAGAAGCACATACGAACCCACTGTGGAGCCTTTTCCATGCGGAAACACAAGAACTTTTCCTGCAATGCATTTCCCCTCCACAGAATGGCCTTTTTCTACAACTACCCCTGTTTTGGGGTCCACACCTCCTAAAAATGAAACTGCATCCCCGCTTATGAGAACTTCCCCTTCCGCTTCCCCCCTGCTGATAAGCCTTCCCCGGAGTATTTCCCTCATACAATATCCTCCATTTTTCCGAATTTTAATTTCTGCCGGCACAGATTAGGCAGATATTTTGCCGCCTTTCCTGAATTGCATCCTGAAGTTCTGTATCCCATTTCCTCAAGAGGACATACAACCATACATGTATCCGCAACTATTCTGCCTCCCGCATTTTCAATCAGTTTCTGATAACCCAATTCCCCCGCTTTCCTCTTGTTGTCCCTTGCAGTGAATATCCAGACCTTCCATCTGAACTTTCTTGTTTTTGCAATTTCCGCAAGCTGTTTTATCTCGTCCATTGAAGCGTGGGGGCATCCGATTGTAATCAAATCGGCGTCTTTTTCCTGGTTTAGTCTTTCATACGTTTCTTTCAGGTTCTGTTCTGTAAATGATATCCTTTCGGGGGAATCTTTCACTCGGTATTCAGGAGTAATATTTTCTACAAAAAACAGGGATACTGACCCTGTGGCTGCAAGTGCGGCACCAAGTGATTTCAAATTATCTTTGGTTGCATTTTTTATTCCTTTAAATGCCGGTATTTTATTCTTAATAACCGGGCCCAGATGATTTCCCATCGCCCCGAAATCTGAATTTGTTTTCAATCCGCATTCCACATTTACAATTATATCCGCAGTCCTGTTTTCATCCAGATGGAGGCCGTAATTTGGAGTTACCCCGCATATTGCGGCCGCAAGTGCGGACGGTCCGCCTTCCCGGTTGGTTCTTGCACCAAGAACTGAATTTGCATACGCAACCGCGGAGCTTTCAGCCCAGGCTATATGCTCCCCGAATTCAGGAACAATACCAACAAAATAAGGCGTGCAGGTGCAGGTCATTTCGATGCCCATTTTTTTATACGCATCCGTTATCTGAATCTGCTTTTTTGCAAAGTTTTCCGGAATTCCCATTTCCTTCCACTGCTCGCAGTCCATTCCAGCAGGATTTAGGAATGAGGGAATTTTTACCTTCGCACCGTTTCTAGCCATCTCCTCAAGATATTCCAGGCCGGCATCGCCTATTGTTTTATATGAAACACCTGAAATCTGTGCAGAGCTGACAGGAATCATACTGTCTGCATCGTATATCCTGCCCATTGCAACAAGAATTTCCATTGCTTTTTGGGCAGCTTCACCATGTTCCCCGTCATACATTTTCTGCTCTTCAGAAGCAAGAATCATAGAAAAATAAGGGGAAAGAAGGGTATATAAATACGGCGGAAGTGTTCAAACACCGAAGAATAATAAAAAAGCAGAAAATCTGCTGATTTTAATTTTTTTATTTTATCATACTTCTCTCAATATTACTCATAAAACCAGTATATCCTTTTATATATGAAATAACCTCTTCCGGAGAAGGAAGTATGGTATACCTCAGCCGTTCTCTCCCGTTTCCGGAAACAACAAAACCGGTGTCAAACCCATCTTCCAATGAACGGGTTTCCCCCGTAAGAACATCTTTTCCTGAAACAATGAGCTGGTCACTAAGAAAAGGGCTGACAAGAACAGTATGCCTTCCAAATGAAAGAAGCAGATTCGAACTTCCGCCTCTTCCGTAAAACACAATTCCTTCAAAACCTACAAGATCAAGAGTTAGAGAAACATTGGTCATTTCATCGGAGCATCCAATAATTAACTTTGCACAGTTCAAATCATCTAAATTAACTCTTTTTTTGTCAATATCTTTCCATATCTGGTCTCTGAGAAGATGAATATCTACCTCCTCCAGAAAAGAAAAGTTCACAAGGACAATTTTGTGTCCTTCCAAAAGCTGTTCAGTGCATTTGAGAAGGGGTGCCACGGATTCAAAACCAACCAGTTTCTCAAGTGATTTTTGGGCGGAAAAGATTCCGTCAGATATTGTTCTGTCTACAAGAGGGCTTTTTTTTAAAGAAGAAATAAGGCCTTCGAAATGTCTCTGCGGATTTTTAGGTTTTGGTTTGGGAGCAGTTGTCCTTAATGAGTTCATAGATACACCATTAAACTACTTTTAAAACGAACTCTTTAAAAATAATCCTTCAACTCCACTTTTTTATACTCTCCCTTTTCGTATTTTCCTTTTCCCCTTTCCCTGACAGGAATAGTTGCATCAATCCCAACCTTGGATGTAATTCTGGTATTCGGGTCAGAAGAAGGGTCAAGCGATGAGCCTTTTTGATTTTTCTTTATGTAAATGTCCCTGTCACCCTGAACTCTTGTTGCAATAGCCCATTCCACTTCAAGCATGTTGTTTACATCGATATCTGCATCCACAACCACCACATGCTTCATAGATTTATGGCCGTTGAAAGCAGAATCAATAACTGCACTGACTTCTGAATCAGATTTCTTTTTTATTGAAACAACCCCGTGGAGCCATGAGCACCCTCCGGGAGTTATATTCACATCTACACAGTCAGAAACCTTGTTAACCTCATTAAATATTGTGGGTTCCCTCGGCATCCCCATAAGCATTTTATGCTCCAGCCCTCCGGGAAGGAGAATATGGTGAATTGCCTTGTCCCTGTGATGAATTTTAGTAATCTTAAGAACTCTCTGCTTTCTCACAGCATCATATGTATCCGTAAGGTCAAGGAAAGGTCCTTCATCCGCCCATTCATCAGTTACATAACCTTCATACACAAACTCGG
>JAFGQX010000006.1 GCA_016935455.1 Microcaldota archaeon | reverse complement strand
ATTTCATCCCCGATTTTTTCAATTGATTCTATTCTGATTTTTCTGCAGTTTTTAATCTTCAAAGGTCCCACCCCCCCGAAAACTGACTTTTGGTTGTTTCCCCAAAGTATCTTCGGAGCAATAAAGAAATAGAATCTGTCCACCAGATTTTCTTTCAGAAAAGAACCGTTTATTTCAGAACCACCCTCCACAAGAACAGATGTTATTCCTTTTTTTCCGAGTTTTTTTAAAAGTTTTTTCAAATCCACCCTTTTTTTCCCTGCTTCAATAATCTCGCATCCTTTTTTCTCAAGTTTTTTTCTTTTCTCTTTTTTTCCTTTTCCTGCTGTTGCTATGATTGTTTTTCCTTTTTTCAGCAGTTTTGAATCCAACGGAATCCGTAATCTGCCATCCAAAATTATTTTTACCGGGTTGAATTCCTCTGTTCCGTTCAATCCAGGATTATCTTTAAGCACGGTTCCTATCCCGACAAGCACCGCGTCATTCTGAGACCTCAGTTTATACCCCTTTCTCCTTGATTTTTCTGAAGTTATCCATTTTGAGTCGCCGGTTTCCGTCGCAATTTTTCCGTCAAGCGTCATCCCTGTTTTAAGAGAAACATAAGGAATTCCTGTTTTCATATGTTTTATAAATTCCTTATTCAATTCTTCAGCTTCGCTTTCCATAATCCCCTTTCTTATTTTTATCCTGTTTTTTTCCATTATTTTTTCTCCGTTTCCGTTCACTTTGGGATTGGGGTCGTTCATTGAAAATACAACCTCTTTTATCCCGGCTTCAATTATTTTATTTACGCACGGCGGTGTTTTTCCATAATGGGAACAGGGTTCAAGATTTAGATACAATACTGAGCCTCTAAGTTTCCGTTTATCTTTCACGCTTTTTATTGCCTCAATTTCACCGTGGGGTTTTCCAGCTTTCCTGTGATATCCTTTCCCGATTATTTTTCCATTTTTTACAATAACCGCGCCGACCTTTGGATTAGGATGGGCGTTTCCTTTTTTGGCAAGCTCAATCGCGATAGACATATATTGGTTATCCTTTTTACTCATCAATGTGGTTATGATGGAAAAGTTTTATAGGCTGTTATATCCGATGAGAGTATGCCTGATTACTTCCAAATCCGGAGAAAAAGACAATTTGATGTCTGCAAGCTGGGTATTCCCTCTTTCTATGGACCCGCCCCTTTTTGGGGTTTCAATAAGCAGCAAAAGGTTCAGCCACAGTACAATAAAAGAAGGAAAAGATTTTGTTATAGCAATCCCGGAAGAATGGATGGTTGATGCGGTAAAAATATGCGGAACAAAAAGCGGAAGGGACACAGATAAATTCAGTGAATCGGGCCTGACAAAAGAAAATTCAGCTGAAGTAAAAGCACCCTCAATAAAAGAGTGCCCGGTAAATATTGAATGTATTCTTGAAAATGAGATTGTTTTGGGGGACCATTCCGTATTTGTGGGTCGTGCTGTGAATGTGACAAAGAAAAAAGACGATTTTAAAGGCATTTACCAGAGCCACAAAAGCCCAACCAGTTTTATTGAAGTTTAATGTCGTGTCCTAGTTTTTCTTTTTTTGTTTCCAGATATTTTTTGTTGTATTCATTTACTGTTGATTTAACCGGAACCCTTTCAACTACTTTTATTCCCCCTTCTTCTATCTCCTTTATTTTTTGGGGATTGTTGGTTATAAGTTTTATTTTTTTTATCCTAAGCTCGTTCAGAATTCCAACCGCATCTTTGTAATCTCTTAAATCCCCGCTAAAGCCAATCTGATGGTTTGCCTCCACCGTATCATACCCGTTTTCCTGAAGTTTGTATGTTTTAATTTTATTGTAAAAGCCTATACCCCTCCCTTCATGCTCTCTTAAATAAATTATTATCCCCTTCCCTTCCCTGTTTATTATCCTCATTGATTCCTCAAGCTGCTCTCTGCAGTCGCATTTTAATGAGCCGAAAATATCTCCAGTTATGCATCCCGAATGTATTCTTACAAGAACGGGCTCCGCTGTTTTAACCTCTCCTTTTGCAAGCACTACAATCTCATTCGAGACTGCAGTTATTCTGAAATCCCCGAACCGCGTGGGGAGAGAAGCAGACGGTTTTTCTTTCATATCCACACTATTCCTTCAGCCTTTTAAGAAGCTTGACTGCTGATTCAACTCCTCTTTTCGCATACTCATCTATCCTTTCCTGCGCCTGGAGCCTTGTCATCCCCGGCCCGCTTATGGCAAGTGCAACCGGTTTTTTATACTGTAGGGAAAGGTCCATTAATTTCCTTGCGGCATGCTGGGAAACGATTTCATCATGCTGTGTATCCCCTTCAAGCACCGCACCAAGAGCAACCACAGCATCTACCTCTTTTTCAAGCAGATGCTGAACAGCTATGGGCGCATCAAAAGCTCCGGGAACTTTTATTGTTCTTACAATCTCCGCCCCCAGAAATTCTGCATGGGCCTTTGCCCTTTCTTCCATCATTGCGGTTATGTCCGCATTGAATTCACATACAACTAATCCTAATTTCATAAAATTCACCTTGAATATTTCAAATCAAAGGACCTGCGTTTTCTTTTCCCTGTCTTAGTCCTTTTCCGGCATTTTTAGCCAGCACTTCCGGTTTTTTTATCAGATAAACTGCATTAAGTGCGTGTTTTCTTGCCCGGTTTTCACACATTTTATGGAGTTCTTTTGGGTCTTCCGCCTCATCTTCATGTACAAATACCTCAATTATGTGTTTTTCCTCCATAATCTGTGCCTGCATAATGCCCGCAGATGCTTCATGAGCGCACTGTTTGTCTATCAACTCTTTTCCAGGCATCCCGAACGCCATACAGATGTCACATTTTTTAAGTAATTTTTTGCAGGCAACCGGAAGGTCTTTCATTCCCGGAACAGTAGTTTGAATTATTTCCACATCGCTGAACCTGCTCTGGATTTCATCTTTTGCAAATGAAACCATATCCACTCTTGCGAAAGTGGTGTCCGCCATTCCGACTATCATGAATACAGGACCTCCAGCTCTTTTTTACTGAATACTGGAATTCCGTATTTTTCAGCATACATTTTTGTTTTTTCAAAACTCAGTGCTTTCCCAGTTTCGTCATCAAGCATCTCACAGAGCACCATCACACCTTTCAATCCTGTTTTCTCCGCGAGTTTCACTGAAAGTTCGGTGTGTCCGCATCTTTTTCCGTTTGGGCTTGCCCTCAGGAGATGAACATGACCGGGGGTATAAAAGTCATTTCTAAATTCTTTTTCAGGATATTCTCTTTCAATTATCTCAAACAGCCCGTTTATTGTCTTTGCCCTGTCTTCATCAGTAATGCCGGTGTGCGTTCCTTTATGATTTACAGTTATTGAAAATGCAGGCCTGTCTCCGTAGGGTGTTTTTTTAACCACCAGGTCTTTCACTCTTTCGTCATTTGAAAGAATCTCTGTTTTAAACGGAAGATTCAGTTTATTGCTTAATTCATCGGAAAGTGCAACGCAGATTAACCCTCCCGCGTCTTTCCTAAGAACAGCTATTTTTTTCTTATCTACTGCGCCTGCATAAAATATCAGGTCTGCCTCGTTTTCCCGTTCACTGCCGTCATGTATGATAACTGCTCCTCCCTTTTCCAGATATTCCTTAAAATTCATAAGTATTTATGGGATGCTTACAAATTTAAAAGTAATTACAAAAAAATTAGTATCCATTTTCAGACAATGCTATCTTTATTGTCTGAATCTGAAGTTTAATTTTTCTTCCAATCTGGTTTTCAAGCGCATTTTTTATCCTGTCTGCATCGGCATCTGTAAGCTCCTGCTGGCTTAAAATGGTTGCTTTAATCTCAAGATGCCCCCCGTATTCCCTGAACTCATATTCAAGCAAGCTTGTCCCGTCCATTCCTACTAGCTGCTGTTCAATTGTCGCCATTATTGCATTGTCAAGTTCCGCCTGGCTCAAGGTAGTAATCATAATGTATGCAAGAGGAACTGCGACTATTGCAATAAGCATTCCGGACCATTTTAATCTGTTTACCACCCGCTGTTCCTCAGCTTCAGATATCTTCGGTCCGTACCCAAGTATCCAGAATATAAAAGAACAGGATGCGTTTATCGCAATCAAGTTTGTCAGAAATAAAAGGAAACTTCCTATTGCAATGTCCCATCTTTTCATTCCCATTCCTATCCCCATTGTAGCTAAAGGGGGGAGCACTGCAGTTGCAATTGCAACCCCCGGAAATATCGGACTTATGTTCTTTCTTGCCATTGCTATCGCGCCCGCGGCGCCCGCGGCAAGTGCAATAAATAGTTCAAAAAGAGTTGGTGAAGTCCTTATCTCTATCTCGGTGGTTATTATATTTATCGGGGATACAAGCGTTGTAAAAACAGCAATAATTATCACAAGAAGCAGTCCTTTTCCTTCAGCTTCAAAGGATTTTATGAAAAGGTTTAAATCTCCGTTTACAATTGCGAATGAAAGTGCGATTAAAGGGGTGAGCAGAGGGGCAACAAGCATTGCACCTATGATTACTGCGACATTATTTGTTAATAATCCAAGAGTTGCAATTATTGTGGCAAGGCTGACCATAATAAAATAATCCTTATTGGGTTCAGAACCTTTGCTTAAATCTTCATAAACTTCTCCCATCTCTTCAGGCTGGGATTCTCTTAGTATCTTGTTTAAATAAAACCTTATTCCTGGCACGGGGTTAATTAATAAGAAAAAGTTTAAATAATGTGAATAGGTTTATGATTCAGTAACGTATACATTGCTTTTTTCCATCTGTTTTACTACATTTGGCATGTGGGATTCTGCTATTTTTGCTTTACCCTGGTATATGCTCACTAACGATGGATTTGTTGCATTTTTTTTTATGAATTCTTTAATGTTTTTGGGTTTTTCTTCAGATTTTATCTTAACAGTATACTCATTTGCTTCCTTTGTTTCTTTATTTATCATGGTTAATTTGTAAGTGTATGTCTCAAGTTTTACCGGTTTGCTTTCCAAAAGTTTGCCCAGTTCATCTATCCTGCTTTTTTTAGGTTTAAGCTCCATTTCACCCATATTTCCACCACCTTTCCTTTCTCATACTAACTTTTTATATCTGCTGTTAATAAATCTAAAATTACAATTTCCCTTCAACAACATTTATAAGCATACCCAGACATATAGAATAACATGAAGAGGATTCGCGTTTATGGTCTCAACAAAAATGATAGAAATTTGTTTCACTCATCTGAACCGATTAATGAAGGAATAATAGGAAGAAATATCAGGAGAAGAGATAAAGAGGAAAATAATTTTGGATGGACGATTAAAGCAGGTTTGTTTATTGCTGGATTATTTACATTTGGATGTTCAGGTGGTGAAGCAAACACACCTGGTTTAACACCCCAGCCTATCGATACCAATTCTATTGACCAAAAAACGCCGATTTACAGCGAGATTGTTCATAATGCTGATATCGAAGAGCCTGAGACTGATGTATGGGGAGAACCTGATGTTTATGATAGTTATGATGTAAAACCTGAGGAAATTAAACCTCTGGATACTCATGAGGTTGTTCCTGATGGAAAAACTGAAATAAAAGATGTTTATTTAGATGAAACTAGTTCTGATGTTTATGATGTTGAACCTGAGGAAGTAAGTAAAGATATTTATCAGGAAGAAATAACTCCTGAAGTTAAACAGGAAGTTAAGGATATTTCTTTGGATGAGACTGGAGAAAAAGATGTTGAAGAAGAATTGGATGCTTTTAATCCCCCGGATATTCCTTTTGTTGGGGATGTGGAGAATGATGAGACTGGGGAAACTGAAGTAAATGATAGTGTTCTTGAAGTAAATGAAACTTCAGATGGATTTGTATTGGATATTCCAATTATTCCTACAGATGCAAGTGAAACATCTGATGGAGAAGTGGAAGATGGAACTGGTGAAACTGAAACATCTGAAGAAGTAAATGATGGACAGAATGAAACTGATGTATCTGAAACTTTAGATACGTTTTTGGATGTTGCCGAAACTTCAGAAGAAACAATAATGACTCAATGTGGTATTGACCAGAATATTTTTGAAGGGACTTTAACCTTTGGTCAAGAGCAGGAACTTTCTGATGGTTCAAAAATATCTTTTGATAATTATTCAAACGGTACGGCTACGTTAACCTATACTGCAAACCCTTCTGCTTATTCTGATTCACCACCTTCAATAACTTTTAATGTGGAATTAAGTGGAAAAAAAGTCCTCGTCAGTGATGAAAAGGAAATTGAACTCTGTGAAATCCTGGAGGGGGAGAACATATCCATTTATTTTGCTATACATATTCAGACATTACCACCATTAGAATGTATATTTAATCCTTCAGTCCTTCTCGATTCGGTGATGGAAATCGGTGAAAAAGTATCTGTTTCTGGTCTTCTTGGAACCAATTATCTGATGATTGACAGCATAACTGGATCTTCAGGTAAATGGAATGTGAATGGTCACTTTATTGGAGTTGGGCCTTGGGGTGAGATGCCCTATGATTACTTCTCTGTTTTAGAGGGAGATTCAATTTATTTTGATGAAAATACTGGGGGGGCGCACTATATTTTCAACTGTAAGGTATTTGCAGATGCAGGTCAGGTCCATATGGTTATTGCACAAAAGTAAATTTTCTTACATTCTTTTCTTTTTTGCAATCCATTTATAAATCTTAACTTTTAACTTTCTTTAGGGTGTAGATAGTGTTAAAAATAAAAGATTTATTTGCAATCATTTTGTTTTTGGGTTTGTTGAGTGCTACTACTTTTACCAATGACTCCTGCGGTTATATTGATACTCCTGGTTATTATGAGGTGAATGTTTCGTATATCAATGGAAATACAGATCCATGTATTAAAATTAATGCCAGTGATGTTATCCTTAATCTTAACGGTAGTATCCTGGAGAACGGCACAGGAAATTTTATTTATGTTGGTCAGAATGTAGAGAATGTTAGCATTGCTAATGGTTCAATTTCTAACTCCACAACAGGTGTAAGACTGGATAAAGTTAATGATTCATTTGTAATTAATCTCACCCTTCAAAACATCTCTTCGTATGGTATTGTAGTCGGGCAGAATTCTTATGAAAATAATTTAATTGGAAACAACATGAGTAATATAAGCCAAGATTCCATCCGTTCAGATGGAGAACGAGATTTGATCAAAAATAATCTTATTGATTGCCAGTATCCGATTTCTCTCTTTGCTGGTGACAGTCCAACAGGGATTATAATCCATAATAGTATTGATGAAACTTTAATCAATAATACAATTATGAACTGTCAAAGAGGATTGAGGTTATTCCAATCAACAAATTGTAATTTATCTGAAAACAATCTGACTGGTAACACGTTCAATCTTGATGTTAGTTATCCTGATTCCTATCTTGGCACTACTCAGTATTATATGCATAATGTGAATTCTTCTAATACTGTTGACGGCAAAATGGTCAACTGGTCCATAGATCTAAAAGATACTGTCATTACCGGAAACTGGGGACTAGTTATACTCATAAATGCTTCTAATGTTACTGTTTCAGATATTGATTCCAGTCATAATTCCCACACCATCCTTATGCTTGATTCAAGAGACTCATTTATACTTTCTAACAATGCTTCTTATTCTAATTTTGGTCCGAGTCTCCACAATTCTACTAATATCACTATCGATTCAAATGTTGTTAATCTTACTTCATTCGGTTCATTTTTGCAAATAAGTAATTCTTCAGTATTGATGGGTAATGACTATTACAATATATT
>JAFGQX010000035.1 GCA_016935455.1 Microcaldota archaeon | reverse complement strand
TTTCCCGTAATCCTTGAATTTTGAAATCTCAAAGTATACTCCTTTTTCAGTTTCATATGCATAGCCGTTTTCAATTATTTTCTTAATCATTTCAATTATTTCCGGAATATGCTCGCTTACTTTTGGATAAGCATCTGCTTTGAGAACGTTTAACTTTTCCATAAGTTCGTCGGTTTTTTTCTGGTATTTTTCTGCGAGTTCTACGGGATTTACGTTCAGTTCCCTTGCCCGCTTTATTATCTTATCCTCCACATCTGTGATGTTCTGGATATGCTTTACTTCATATCCCCCGTATAAAAGATACCTTTTGATAATGTCAAAAGCAACAAACGTCCTTGCATGTCCGATATGCGCGTCGTCATAAGGAGTAAGACCGCAGACATACATAACAACCTTTTTGTCTTCAGCCGGTTCAAACTCTTCAATTTTTCTGTTCAGTGAATTGTATAGCTTCATTTTTCTCCCGCTTTATTTTACATTTCCATATTATTAAATTAATGCGCTTTCGGGTAAGATTTATAAAACTAACTTCCGAACTAAATCCATGCCAGTTAAAAAATCCAAAGGTAAAAAATCTGCTAAAAAATCTCCAAAAACAAAAAAGAAAACTGTTAAAAAACCGGAAGCCAAACCTGCAGTAACAAAACCTGCACCGGTTGTTGCTGCCCCAAAAATGAAAATGGCGCCGGAAGTTCAGCCTCAAGCCAAAAGGTCTCTATTCGGTGCATTTGTATATCTTATACAAATATTAAATCCGATTATACTTGGGCTGGGTGCGCTTATCTCTCTTGTGCTTTATCTGGTAAGGAGCGACAGATTTGAAAAATTCCATTCACTGCAGTCGTTCTTCTACGGGGTTGTTATGTCAATAGTTTACTTTGTTATGGGAGACGGAATTGCAAACGGAACGTTTATGATGGATGCTTCAACAGATGCCATGTTATATCTTCTTGTCAGCGTTCTTTTCCTTGTGATAACTGTCCTGCTGAGCTTCAAAGCATACAAAAAGACTTGGTTTGAGTTGCCCTTTTTGGGAGGAATCTCAATGAGGTTCCTCTAACTCAATAACTTTTTATTTCTTAACTGCAATTCTTAGAAAAAGTTATTGTAGATCAAAAATATGGCAATTATTAGGTTTTTTTAATAACTTTTTATTTCTTAATTGTTTTTTTAGAACAAATTATATAAAATCAGAAAGTCCGGTCTGCTTGATTTTTTCATCTTCAAAAATGCTTTTAATCTCCTTTCTGACCAGATTTATTCTTTGTTTGAGATATAACGGGAGATTATATTTTTCTGTCAGATTCTCAGAAATCTCCAGGTATTTTTCTATACCTCCTTTATGGATTGTCAGCGTCAAATTCCCCCCGCATCTCCTGCATTTCCCTGAAAGAGGAACTCTTCTGTAAATAGTATTGCAGTTCACGCATCTGAAGCTCTGCCTTGAATATGACCTTAAATTTCCGTATAAATCAGGAATAAAATGGCTCAGTATCAGCCTTTTTGCAACATCCGCGATATCAACAGAAGATATCTTATCCTCAAGCTGAAACTGGATATCTATTTTTTCCGGAACAGAGCCCAGCTGTACGTATCTTGTTTTCAGTGTTCCCTTGTCTATATATTCTGAATGATGGGTAAACGGAAGATGTCCGTACTGTTCTTCTTTTCCAAGTATATCTTCTACTTTTTTAATTCCGACACTGTATGCAGATTTATATTCTTGTGCAGCCCTGTAAAACTCAAGAGGATAGCTTTCAACAATTTCCATCTGGAATACTTCGTCATCAACCTCTTTTGGATTAAGAAGAGTAGTCAAGACAATAGGCGAATCCATTGTCCCACCTCTTTTTTCATTTAGATAGTGTCTTGAGAAATTAACCAGTGCGTCCAGAAGAAGCATTACGCTGTCCTCGTCGCCGTCGCACTGATGGCTTACAATCCCATTTGCAATTATTGTATTGTACGGCGGCACAGTCAGGGAATATGAGTGCGGGTCCTTTCTTGTAAGATATCTTTTTTCAATAATTTTGTCGGTATAACAGTTTCCAATTTTATTCTTCCTGCTTTTTCCCTGTTTCCTATGCCATTTTTTAAGTAATTTTTTGGCTTTCTTTTCTTTTTGAAATGAAAATCCTATCTGTTTTATGAATTTTTTGGCATCCTCAGAATAAATCCTGATTTTGTGAGACTTTAATTTTTTGGCTTTCCCGTAAAACTTCATTATTATTCCGCTTTTGATCTCTCTTTCTTCCTCTTGGCGGGAGTAAGCAATCCCAAATCTTGAAAGCAAAAATCCAATCTCATCCAATAAATTTTTGTTTACGCTTGTAGCGTTAACTTCAAGAGTAGATGTTAATGAAACCGAGCCATCCCCGAAAAAATAGCCCTTCAAAAGGGATGCGATTTTCTTTTTTGGAAGTCCGAAAACAAATGCCGGCACTCTCTTTGTTTTTGCGTTGTCCCCGATTTTCAATTTTTTGAATAGATCGTAAATTATCCTTGAACTTATAATTATATTCTGGTCTTGCGTGCTTGGTTTGATCCCAAAAACTTTTTCTATTTTTTTAATCACTGCTTTTCTCGCCGAATGGTTTCTGGAATCTACTGCGATTCCAATCTGATAATGCATCTTATCTTTCTTTCTACAGTGGCCCTCCGCCAAATAAATTCCGAGCAGAAACAGAAGATCTTCATCAACTTTTATTATTCTTTTTATATTTACATTGTCTCTTTTTGCATTGATCAGAACCTGAGGACCGATATCAATATTCATTTTTTTAATCAGTTCATAAGGATATGATTTTCGGTATTTATAATTTGTAAGCGTTTTATAGTTTATTTTAAGCTTTTCTGCCATTTTTCTCATATTTTTATTCTTGAAAGGGCAGGTTCCAAGGCTCAGTGAAATCTCTTTTGAATAATTAAGAAGGTCCAAGCATTTGACATCTCTTTCGCAGATATCTATTTTCCAGGGTATCTGGGCTGTTTCAACCGCTTCGGCCGTAATTTTTTCATTCATCTCTCCGGGAAATGGGTGGTCGGGTGTGACAGTAATTTTTCTCCCGCTTTTTGTTTTTATTTCAATCATTTTTCTGCTATTCCTGTGTTTTGAAACTGCCTTGATTTCCTTTATCTCAAATTCTTTTGTTTTCTTATTGTATGTCAAAGTTTGAAATCCGCTAGTTTCTTTATACTCAGTCCCGAAATCATCTTTCATTGTTTTTCCTTTAAGGTTTTTTTCAACCAGTTCCCTTATTTTCATTAGTTTCCATTCATTATTTTCAAATACTGGTATTACTGTTTCCCCGTCAAAACAGTTCCTTCTTTTGCCGGTATGGAAATATGGGTGGGCATAACCTACATTGGCTTTTGTAAATCCGACGATTCTGCAGAGTATTCCGGCTGAAGTATGGGGCGAGAGACCAAGACACAGATGCCCCACCAAATCCTCCCTTGTTTTGACATTATAAAATGCATCCATCCCGTAAAAATTAACAAGGAGGTCATCCATAAATTTTGCAACTCTTTCAAAGTATTCCGCTCCTCTTTCGGCGAGAATGATGTCCTGCACTTTCAGAGGAACAACCTGTTCTTCACTAACCAGTTCCTTCCCAAGATAATCCCTTTCATATCCAAGCTCCTTCAGCTTTTCAATACCTACACCCAACTCTTTGGGTATAAAATGGGTGAGAGGCACATCAGAAGCATCAAATCTGCTTGTTCCGTCCCTGAAGACGTAAACCTGGTGTTTTGCCCTTAAAAATCCCTTCTCCAGCCTTTCAGGAATTCTCTCTTTGTTGCTCAGCCCCTTCACCCCCCTTACATCCTCGGGCGTAAATTGAAGCTTCTTTTTTGCGTCTTCAAACATTTCAACAAGATTCACGGGCCTCCTTTCAAAATTGACCGTTTTAACTCCGCAGTGTTCATCGTGTTCAACAACTGCACCGCACTTTGGGCATATTCTTTGAATCACTGCTTCAGAGCCGCACAGCTCACATTTTGGATATATAGTGATATTAGAACAGTTTCTGCACCTAAATCTTGCAACCTCAAGATTGATTTTGTTTCCCCCGCTGTTTTCTTTTGCATTTTTATATCTTTTAGTAAGGCTTCTGTTTTTGGGTGACCCGGTAGGAAAAAGAACATTGGGATCCCCAGCCATTTTCCTTTCCTTTGCTTTTTCAGGCCTGCCCATTCTTGCCCCTATGAACGTACCTCCTTTGGGCATTATGGATATTCCCTGAATCCAGCTGAGCACCTCAACAGTTTTATCATGTTTTTTGCAGGC
>JAFGQX010000005.1 GCA_016935455.1 Microcaldota archaeon | reverse complement strand
TTTTCATCCGGTGGAGAAGAATAAGTTCTGTTGATGTCTTCCTTCGGTATTTTAAATTTTTTATTAATCTCTTTTGACAACTGCTCCTTGACTTCCGCAAGCATGAAAGAAGTAGTCCTGGAAATAATTAAAAATTATTGTTTCAGCTTTCAAGGGTTATTTCAATCCTTTCTTTCCCTGAACCAATATTTTTTCTCTTTAATCGCACCTTTCCTATTTCTATTGTAGATTTGGGGTGGGTTCCTCCGCAGAAGGATTTCCACGCCATACATTCCCACAATCTTTTTTCCGGATTTTCGGCATCCGGATAGGTTTTAATTTCATTATCCTGTGAAAAAACCGCATTTGCCTTTTCCTCAAGTTCAGGAAGCACCCCCTTAACCGATTCGGGATATTCATAGTCAATACGTGATTTTTGTTCATCCACATTTGAGCCGATAAGTTTTTCGATTCCTGTTTTTTCTTTGAATAAAAAATAAACTACATGCGCAGCGGAATGAAGCCTCATTATCCTGAACCGTTTTTCCCAGTCTATTTTAATTTTCACCTCGTTTCCTTCATCAAATTCAGGTTCTTTCTCAAGAAGATACTCAATCTTTCCGTTTTTGTTTACTGCTTCTTTGACAGGTATGCCGCCTATAGTCCCTGAATCTGAAGCCTGCCCTCCGGAAAATGCAAAGAAAACTGTCTGCTCAGGTACAATTCTGTTCCCATCTTTTTTTGCAATTTTGGATACGTATTCTCTTAAGTAAGGATTTTCCCAGAATAACTTCTTCATAGAGTAGGTTTTAATCCCCTCCATTTAAAAGAAAACCACTATCCAATTATTTTCCGTGTATGAACTTATTTTGGGGCTGGCGCTTGGTTTTGTCTCCGGCTTAATTCCCGGCCTTCATTCCAATACGGTAATTTCCCTTCTTAGTGAAACAGCACTGCCTCCGGATGTTCTTTCCCTGATAATTATAAGCCTGTTCTCTGCTCACATAGTAGTATCCTTCGTTCCTTCAATATTCTTCGGAGTTCCTGATGAAACATCAGTTCTTTCCGTTCTTCCAGGGCAGAGAATGGTGATGAAGGGAGAGGGAGAAAGAGCACTTAAAACGGTAATATTTGCATGCATTTTTTCAGCTGTTTTTGCATCTGCACTTTTTCCGGTTTCTTCAGAAATTTTCACTTCTTTATATCCTGTTTTAAGGCCCATGTTTCCGTACATCTTGATCTGGGCATCCCTGTTTCTTTTAATTAAAAATAAAAAGCCTCTCTCCGGACTTGCAGTCTTTTTAACTTCGGGAATACTGGGATACGCCGTTTTCCAGCTTGGGATGCCCGACCCCTTCCTTCCTCTCTTCAGCGGCTTGTTTGCAGGTGCGGCAGCTATAAGATACAAAAAGGGAAGCGCCCCTCCGCAGAAGGAATCCACTTTTTGTCCTTTTGAAACTGTAAAGTATGCATTTTTGGGGGTGTTTGCAGGGTTAATCTCGGATATGCTTCCGGGGATAAGCTCACCTTCACAGATGGCTCTTTTCCTCTCCTTCCTTCTTCCAATAACCTCCGCAGGATATCTTGCGACGATAAGCGCAGTTTCAATCAGCCAGGCAGTTTTTTCTCTCTCTTCAGCAGCCTCAATCGGGAAAGCAAGAACCGGCGCGGTTGCAATGCTGGCAGATATTGCAGATATTTCCGAAAACAGCTATCTTTATCTTGGTTTTCTCCTTCTTTCGGTTTTGATTTCCTCTGTTCTCCTGTATTTTTTGAGAAAAAAACTTATGTCCCTTGCAAAAATAGACTTTTCATATGCCGGAAAAATCCTCTTCTTTTTTTTGTTTGCGCTTTCTGTTCTTGTCAACGGATATCTGGGCGGCGCAGTATTCATCGCATCAACAGCAGTCGGGCTTGCAACCCTTGATGCTGGCGTTGAAAGAACAAATCTTATGTCGGCCATAATTGTTCCCAGCATAATCGCAACCGCGTCATTTTAAAGTTTGTTTTTGAAATATTCCTATGAACGTTCTGATAAAAAATGCAATTATAATTACTCAAAATCCAAACAGGGATATAATCAAAGGAAATATCTACATTGAAAACGGCCTGATAAAAGAAGTCGGAGATGTAACTTACAATGCAGAAACAGAGATAGACGCGATGGGAAAAGCAGTTATGCCGGGGCTGATTAACACCCATACCCACGCAGGAATGACCTTTTTCAGGGGCTATGGGGAAGGCCTGGAACTCCACGACTGGCTGGAAAAGAAAATATGGCCGGCAGAGGCAAAAATGAATGAAGAAGATGTTTACTGGAGTTCCAAACTGGGCATCGCCGAGATGATACGGAGCGGAACAACTTGTTTTGCAGATATGTATGTGATGATGGACGGAACTGCCCGCGCGGTAAAGGATACAGGCATACGCGCATCCGTCTTTTCAGGAATGTTCGACTTAATCCCGGGACACTCATTTGATTCCGATGTAAAAAAGACAGAAGAGTTTATAGAAAAATGGAAAGGAATAAACAGCAGAATGGATGTGGGCGTGGCGCCCCATTCGCTTTACACCTGCAGCGAGGAAATGCTGAAAAAAGCAAAGGAAATATCAAACAAGAATGCAGTTAAATTCCATATTCACATAAGCGAAACTCGGAAGGAGGTTTTTGACTGCCTGAAAGAAACGGGAAAAAGGCCCTTTGAATATGCCGATTCCATAGGGCTTATAGACAGAAATTCAATACTCGTCCATTCGGGTTGGGTTTCAAAAAGAGAAATAGATGCTGCAGGAAAAAAAGAAGCTTCAATATCTGTATGCCCCGCCAGCAACCTTAAGCTTGCCACGGGAGGAATATGTCCTTCGATGGAGTTCAAGGAAGCGGGAGCAAACGTAACTATAGGAACGGACGGTGCTGCCTCCAACAACTCCCTCAATATGTTTGAATCAATGAAACTCGCAGCACTGCTTCAGAAATACAGGTACTGGAAAGCATCCCGCATTTCAGCACAGGATGTGTTTGATTTTGCAACCGTAAACGGGGCAAAAGCACTGGGAACAAATGCGGGTTCAATAGAGCCGGAAAAATCAGCGGACCTGGTATTCCTTGACTTGTCTCTCCCTTGTATGAGGCCTGCCCACGATATCATTTCCAATATAGTTTATTCCGCAACTCCTGAAGCAGTGAGCGATGTGATTGTGGACGGGATTATGCTTATGGAAAACAGAACAATTATATCATTTAACGAGCACGAGGCCGTTGAGAATGCGGGAAGAAGGGTGAATGCGCTTATTTCTTCCTGAAAGCCCGTTTTCAGTATCCTCCGTCTTGGGAGTTACTTGGGGGAACATTTATAAACTTTTCTCTTCCTAAATTCTACACAAACTTTTTAAAAGTTACTATTAGGGGAGGTAAAATTATGGTATCAAAATGTCCTGAATGCGGTAGCAAGAAGTTAATAAGGGATTATGAAAAAGGAGAGATAATCTGCGGAAAATGCGGTTTAATCATTACCGAAAGCATCCACGATATGGGTCCTGAATGGAGGGCCTTTGATGCTGAACAGAAGGAGAAAAGAGCCAGGGGCGGAGCTCCGATTAAGCTCACAAAACCAAATAAAGGCCTTGTTACTGAAATAGACCAGTACAACAGGGATATAAGGGGTACGAAAATATCCCAGAAAAAACAGCCCCAGCTTTACAGAATGAGAAAATGGCACAAAAGAGTTTCAATTTCCACTTCTCTGGAAAGAAATCTGGTTATTGCTCTTGCAGAGCTTGACAGAATTGCATCTTCTTTGGGACTTCCTGAAAATATCAAGGAATCAGCAGCCCTTCTTTACAGAAAAGCAGTAAAAGAGGAGCTTATAAGAGGAAGGCTCATTGAAAGCGTTGTTGCAGCGGTAATATATGCAATCTGCAGAATGAGGGGCATTCCGAGAACTCTTGATGAAATTTCCAAGGCTTCAGGAATAGAGAAAAAAGAAATCGGCAGAGCGTACAGGTTTCTTAAGGCTGAACTGGACATAGATGTCCCCCTAACTGACCCGAGCCAGTATGTCCCGAAATTCGCAGCACAGCTCAGGCTTTCGGGAGAAGTCCAGCAGACTGCAATCAAGCTGATTAAGAAATCACTTAAAAAAGGCCTGATATCCGGAAGAGGGCCCACGGGAGTTGCGGCAGCGGCACTTTACATAGCAGCAGCAATCCACAAGGAAAAGAGGACTCAGAAAGAAGTTGCAGATGTTGCGGGAGTAACCGAAGTTACAATCAGAAACAGATACAGAGAACTCAAAAAGGAACTTAACCTTAAGATTGACCTCTAATCGTTTCTTTTTTATTTTTAATTCCTTATTTTTTTAAATTTCCTTTTTTTCTGCACATTTTATACCTCTTAATTTAAAATATTCCCTATCTTAATGCCTGTTATGGATTTAATAATTGCAGAGAAGCCCAAGGTTGCAAACAAGATTGCGCACTGTCTCAGCGAAGGCAGTTCCACTGCAAAAAAATACAAACAGGTTACCTACTATGAATTTGAAAAAGACGGAAAAGATTATGCAGTAGCTCCGGCAGTAGGACATTTGTACACACTTACAGAGAAGAAAAAGTCTTTTGACTATCCTGTTTTCAATATTGAATGGGTCCCGAGCTGCCAGGTTTCGGAATCTTCAAAATTCACAAAACCTTATGTTGACATTATTAAAAAACTGGGAAAAGATGCCAAAAGTTTTACCAGTGCATGCGATTATGATGTTGAAGGCAGCCTGATTGGATACAACGTGTTCCGTTTTTTGTGCGGAGGAAAGCCCGCGCAAAGGATGAAATTTTCCGCCCTTACTCCTGCTGATATAAAAGAGGCGTTTGAAAATAAGACTGAGCTTGACTATAACAATGCATATGCGGGAGAAGCAAGACACATACTTGACTGGTATTACGGCATTAACCTGAGCAGGGCCCTGATGAATTCACTCAAACGTGTCCACAAATTCAAAATAATGAGTGTGGGGAGGGTGCAGGGGCCTAC
>JAFGQX010000034.1 GCA_016935455.1 Microcaldota archaeon | reverse complement strand
GTATTTTCCTTTATTTCAAGTGGTTTTATGGGTTTTACCCATGTGTTGAGACTTATTTCAGAGAGTTCGCCCTTCAATAATTCAAACGCTTCGATCCATAGTGTGTCCAGGCTTTTAACCATGTTGTCTCCCCCCATCATAATGAAAAAGATAAAAGCTGTAGCAAAAGATATGCACAGGTTTTATCTTTGGTAAATAGTGCTGTTGATTACTACGGCAGTTTTTAAGTTTTCAACAGGTATTTTTTAATATAGCAGAAAAAATTTTAAAACTCAAGGTGTTTGAATGAAAAAGTTTTCCACAGACGAAAAAAGTTATGAAATGTGGAAAAGACTCGTCCAGGCAAATAAATTTCTTGACACATAAATAGGTTTTATATATAATACACCTTGCTGTAAAAACAGATATTTCGACGGTTTTCATACCGTGTTAATATACAAAGTATAACAGAAGGGAGAAACAAGGTGAAAAGAACATACCAGCCAAAGAAGAAACAACGCAAAAAAGAGCACGGCTTCATGAAAAGAATGAAAACCAGAAGCGGACGAAGGATATTGAAAATAAGAAGGCAAAGAGGGCGCAAAAAACTTTCAGCATAAGGTCGTATGAACTGCGGCCTTTATTTTGCCGGAAACAACGGTTTGAATGTATATTATGAAATATACTGAAAGTTTAAAAAAAAACTACGAATTTGCCAGGGTTTACAGAAAAGGAAAATACTTCACTTCAAATAATCTTACACTGTATGTGCTTAAGTCAAGGGACGGATCAAAAAGGATTGGAATAACGGTCAGCAAAAAGGCATATGGCAGAAGCGTAGACAGGAACAGGGTAAGAAGACTGGTCAGGGAAAGTTACAGAAGCTTTGAACAGGATATGCGGGAAAACGCGGAAATGGTATTCGTAATACGAAAAAACAAAGAGTTGCCCGCATATTCCGAAATAAGGAATGAAATGAATTATCTTCTGAAACAATCCGGACTTATGTAATTCGGAGAAAACATGAAAAAGCTGCTTTTGCTGCTGATAAATATTTATAAAAAAGGGATTTCCCCATATACGGCTCCGAAATGTAAATATTACCCTACATGTTCCGAATATGCTTATCAGGCAATAGAACGGTACGGTGCTTTCAAAGGCACCGGAAAGGCTGTCTGGCGGATACTGAGATGCAATCCGTTCAGCAAGGGCGGGGTAGACCCCGTCAAATGATTCCATAGGAGGAACATAAAAAGATGGCAGGATTTTTAGATACATTGCTAAGGCTTCTCGGACAAGGGTTTTTCTTTCTTTACAATACCATCGGATTTCACAATTTCGGGCTGACAATTATTTTCTTTACAGTTATAACAAAATTGATATTGCTGCCCCTTACGCTTAAGTCAATGAAGTCAACCCAGGAGATGAACGCCCTTCAGCCCGAGGTAAAAAGAATTCAGGAGAAATACAAAAACGACAAGGAAAAACAGAATCAGGAGATACAGAAACTTTACAAGGATAACAATGTAAGCTGCATGGGCGGGTGTCTGCCGATGCTGCTGCAATTTCCCATCCTGATAGCGCTTTATTCCGTATTGAGAAGACCGCTGACCCTTGTAGTGGGCAAATCGGAGGAAGTTGTAATGAACATGGTCAACTCGCTTCCTGAAACACTGCAAAAATTCGTTCTGTATACTCAAAACACCGAAACAATAGACAAGGTATCGCAGATAAACGAGCTTAAGCTTATCGATGCTCTTTCAAATAATCCGGAGTATCTAAACAGCTCCATCGGCGCCGGGGATTTGATAAATCTTAATTTTCTCGGACTGGACCTTGGAAAGGTTCCTTCCATCAATCCAAGCGTAATATTCGGACCGGAGATAGGAACATATCTCCCGCTTCTGCTTATACCCATAGTTGGCGTCATACTGACCGTAATATCACAGAAACTCATGACTCCGCCCGCCCCCAAGGTTGACGACAAGAAGAAGGATGAGAAGAATCCGATGGGCGGAATGAACAACATGATGAAATACATGATACCGGGAATGACGCTGTACTTTTCATTCGTTCTCCCCGCAAGCATGGGTCTTTACTGGAGCTGCACATATGCTTTCCAGATCGCACAGCAACTTGTCATTAACAAACGCAAAAAGGAAAAGGCGGAGGCAGAAAAACAAAAGCAGTTGCAGGGCGCGGGAACAGACACAAAAAAGAAACCCGAAGGAGGTAACAAATAAATGGGAAACATCGTTATAGAAAAATCAGCAAAAACCGTAGAGGAAGCAGTCATACTTGCGCTTGAAGAGCTTAAGGTGACAGAGGATCAGGTTGAAATAGAGATTCTCGAGGAAGGAAACAAATCACTTCTGGGACTTAGAAAACCAAAGGAAGCCAGGGTCAGGGTTACGCTTTATGATTATGCAACTGAAATAGCACGTGATTTTCTTGAAGAGCTGTTTGATAAAATGGGACTTGAGGCATCAATAGAAATATCGGATGACGATGAAATCATGCATATAAATGTAATGAGCGAGAACAGTGGGGTTATCATCGGAAGACGCGGCGAGACACTTGATGCGCTTCAGTTCCTGACAGGACTGGTCGTCAACAGGAACAATACGACATATAAGAAAATCTTGCTCGACACGGAGGATTACAGGAAGAAACGGGAATCAACCCTTGAGAACCTTGCGAACCGCATGGCGTACAAGGTTGAGAAATCGGGGAAAAGCATGTCCCTCGAGCCGATGAATCCTTATGAAAGAAGAATAATCCATTCAACGCTTCAAAAGAACAAGAATGTCGAGACATACAGCGTAGGCGAGGACCCCAATCGCAAGGTTGTAATTAAAAGCGCGGGAAGGTAAAATATATATAGAACCGAATATTATAATTTTAAGGCTATTGTGAAAGAATTGTCTTCACAACAGCCTTTTTTATGATATGGGAATACTAAAAGGCATAAGTTTACAGACATCCGGCGCCGGCGGCGGCCGGACTAACGGTTCATAAATAAAGCCGTCAAAAGGCACAGGGACAGGTGATGGGCCAATGAAAGATAAAAACATGAAAACAGATACGATTGCGGCGGTTTCAACCCCCCCGGGAACCGGCGGAATATGCTGCATAAGGATAAGCGGTGAAGATGCCTT
>JAFGQX010000033.1 GCA_016935455.1 Microcaldota archaeon | reverse complement strand
CCCGGAACAGGAACAATCTCATTGTTCGCATCCCTGAAAACAAAGTAAACAGATGCATTTTCCACCGTAAAGTTTTTGTCTGCAAGTCCCCCTGCGAAAAACTGGCCGTCAGTTGTGCTTAACGGTTTTCCCTCTTTTGCCTCCTCTATATTTTTAAGGAACTGTTTTTCCGCAACATCCTCCGGAAGGTCCTTTACATAGGTATAATCAAAAGGAATAACCATAAATTCTATTGTTCCGTTTTTTTCATTAAGGATTATAAACGACTGGGTGCACTGGGGGCAGGAACTTACTGTATACGAATTAAGGAGAGAAATTAAAATAAGCATAAGCAACATTAAAACCGCCGGTTTTTTCCAGCTGACCGCCCTCTCCATTGCTAAATATTAACGTATAGAAGTTTTTAAAAATATACTACCACTAATAAACATTATAAAAAACATCTAATTTCTGCTTAAAATCCTTACAATTCCCTTGTCTGCGTCCAGTTCAACCTCATCCCCGTCCTTTAACAGCCTCGTAGCACTATGGGTTCCAACAATGCAGGGAATCTTAAATTCTCTGGATACGATCGCCGCATGGCAGGTTAAGCCCCCCTCATCAGTAATTATCCCCTTTGCCTTTTTCATTATTGAAACGTAATCCGGCCTTGTCATACCTGCAACAAGGATTTCCCCTTCTTCCATATTCTTGAACTGGTGCTCCCCAAGGATTATTCTTGCTTTTCCTCTTGTTTTTCCGGGGGATGCAGGGGTTCCCTTAAACTCATTTACATCCTTTATCTCCCCTTCATTGTATTTTCTCCCGTCCATACACCCCACTTCAATGTGGGTTCCCTTATCCTCGTAATAAATTGTAAACCAGTTTTTTCCCCTCTCTTTTAGTTTTTCAGGATTTAGTTTTCCCCCGAGTATTTTGGGTATCTCCCACGGGGTTGCATTCACAAGTATTTCATAATCAATGCCGGTTCTTTTTGAGATTTCCTCAATTAATGTGAATAAGTAATGGTCAGACAAAAGAACGCATTTTTTTCTTTCATCCTGAATCCACGCGCCTGTTTTAAGAAGTTCTGCAAGTGCTTTTTCTTCTTCATTTAATTTTTCCAGGTATTCTTTTCTTTTTCTGTTTATTTCGTCTTCCCTGTTTTCAGTTAAATTAATTTCATCTTCAGGAATCTGGAATGACGCTGATTCATCTTTCATCTTCTGCAGAAAATCTTCAGGAGAAAGAACTTTCTTTCTTTTGTAATTGTTTTCAATCCAGAAATATTTTTCAGAGTGTTTTTTTAGTTTTTCATAAACCTCGTTTTTTTCCAATGTTTTTTTGATTTCTTTTGGGGGTTTTTCAAAAATCTCTTTTCCAAACTGCTTTTCAATCAGTTCCATTATCCCCATCATTTCCTCCCTCTGTTTATTTAAAAATAATTTATGTTCCGGATGGGTGATTACTGCGATTATTTCTCCCGGATTTTCAAATCTTCCGCTAAGTTTTTTGAATAACAGGTCTGAAAGTGTTTCCGCGTAAATATAAGTAACTGCCGAAAGCGCATACTCGTCTATGTACAAATGAAGGAACGTATGGAGTTCCGAGAGAAGGGTTTCCTCATCCTTGTCCTTCATTTCATTCCGGATGATGCCTTCAATATAATCCAGATATCTTCTTTTCTTTGTTTCATATAATTTTTCCATTCTGCGTATGTATTCCGGGTCCTGAATTTGCTTATTTAGTATTTCAGTTGATGTTTTTTCCGCGGTTTTCATATCCAGCCATTCCTCTGTGGAACCGTTCCTGATTATTTCCGCGAAATCTCCGGATGAGAAGGGTGTTTCCTGGTTGTAATAGCCAACAACATACGGAAGAATGCTTATTGTGATTATGTGTCCGTCTGCAGTTGTTGTTTTTTTCATACGGGAATCAGCTTTTATTGAATCCAGAAAAGCATTCATAAACATCTCTCTTTTATAAAATTATTAAAGGTTGGTTTTAAAATGATTTAGTGTTATAAAATGTATTATGGGTTCCTTAATATTTCGCAAATTTAAACAAACGAAAGGCAATAGAGAAAATAAAGGCAGAGAAATAAGAAGAAGGAAAAGAGAAGAATTTACAAAAAAAGGCCTTGGATTATGCGGAAAGACCGGGAGGGTTATTGCAGTCCCCCTTGCAGTATTTATTGTGGACTCCGCCCTTAATTCTTCAGAAGCAAAGGCCCAGCCTCCTGAAAAACCCCAGATAACAGAACATACCCGTGATTTATGTGCGCTTACTTCAGACTGTACTGAATTTCCAATTGAACCTGTGAAAAAAATAAAACTTCCTTTATATACTGGTTATTCCGTATTTGCAAATGAAGGCGGTTCGTCCTTTTCCGCGGATTTAAGCTGGGAAGATTATGTTTCTGCAGGGCTGGGTGTGATGTGGTTTAATCCCTCAGAACCCCACCCGTTTCTTAATGTTCTTGGGACTCCACACTTTAATTTATGGAAGGATTATCTCAGAATGGGGTATATAGGGAATGTGGCAGTTTCATATCCCGGAATAAATTCAACACTTTATACTTCACACGGAATGGATATTTCATTTCAGTATCCTTTTCATGAAAAGTTCAAAATGGGGGTCGGAACACTTATTCAGGCCGGATTCTCATTTCCCACTTATGATGATATTTATGCAAAATGGGCAGTCGGATTAAAGATAAATTTCCTGAAGAACTTTGAGGTTTATTCAATGGTTCTTATGAATTTTGCAGCATCCAAAACACCCAAAACCCAGTGGGCGCTTGATTATGCCCCGAGGTTTCAGGGTGTTGAAGTCGGATTCAGCTGGGCATACCTTCCCACATTCACTGCTTCATTGTTTGCAAATTTTGATGTGATTCAGCCTTATGCAGGCGGTTCAATTACAAGACAGATAGTTTCCATAGGCGGGTGGAATATATATGTATTCGGCTCTGCCGGTTTAAGCAGCTGGAACAGCGATTTCTTTGAGACTTTAAATTTCTTTATCTTTGCGGGTGTGCAGATAGATGTGGATGATTCGCACAATCTGGCCACTCTTCTTTCAGGAACAAACCACAAATTCCAGTATGAAAATATGAATCTCGGGAATACTCCTGAATTTTCCCTTAAAAGTGTGAGCCTGGATGCCGGTGAAGTTGAAGATGCAAGGGACAGTCTTCTTTCCAGCAGTTCATTTGAAGAGCTTTTGGAGAAATATAAGGGGAAAAGTGCTGACGAGGTTCTTCTTGCCGCAAACTACTTCGGGAAGGTTCTCGGGGAAGTCGGATATAATTACGGTGCACTTGAAAAGATGGAAGGGCTTGAACTGTTTGACCCGGTGGTTGAAGAGATGGTAAATGAGGACTATTCTGATTTGTTTGAGTTTGTAAAGAATGCGGTGGACTTTTATGAAACAAACGGGGGATGGTCGGGAATGCCTGATGAGATTAAGAAGGGAATTTCCATATGCGGGGGGATTCATGAATTCCTTGCAGAATTTTTAAGGCAGAACGGACTGAATGCCTATGCCATTTCAGTGAATACTGCGAATACCGCCCATGTTGTAACCCTTGTATTCCACGAAGGGAAAGCATCTATTGTGGACTATGGAAAGAGATATACTGCGGAATCCGGTTCTCTGGATGAGGTCCTTAGGATTTATATGAAAACCAAGGGTGTTCCGATATTTAACTCCCAGGTATTTACAAAAGGAGGGGTCTATTTAGGGACTTATACTACACCTGAGGGAAGAGTTCTTCACAAAACCTTCGGGGTTGATGTAGAGGAGAATATGAAAAGTATTGTACTTAAGTTCTGGAAATAAAATAAAAAAAAGAAACTGTTAAACTAAGAAAACTTAGGATTAGAATCTTCTGTGCTTCTTAAAACAGTCTCTGCAGTACACCGGTTTTCCTTCAGCGGGCTTAAAAGGAACTTCACATTCCTGTCCGCAGTCTGAACAAACCGCTTTGTGCATTTCACGAGGTCCGAATCGGCCTCTTCTTTCTTCGTCCATTCTATCACTCTATTTAAAACACGGTTAAACCGCGTTTTTACTTTTTTAAATTGGGTATAAATCAATATATAAACCTAACTGGTTTCCAGCATATTCCTTATTGCAAGGCTTAGAAGAGGTTCATAGTACGTTTGGTAAACAACAGGGAAATCATCTTCTTTATATTCCCTGAATCCCCCAATATCAAATCTCGTAAATGAAAGGTCCTGGGATATTGCACCCAATACAACTGTTTTCAGCAAAGAAACTGATTTTGTACTTCCTGTAGACATCCACGGAAGCGCCGGAAATCCTTTTAAAAAATCAAGGTCAACACTTATATGAAGAAAACCGTTGTTTTCCCCCTCAGCAAATTCAAAAAATCTATTTCTGCCTTCAGTTGCAAGGTAGCATACTCTCAGCAGTATTTCCTGTTTTTCTGAATATGTATTGTGGGCATCATAACACGGGTCTCTCCCGCATACGAACTGCCCTCTGTCCTGGTGGTTGTCATATACGTATTTTACACTTCTTCTTATGTTGAGAATGTTTGAGCAGTTATGGGACATACCGTCAGACCATATAAGAATTATGCTTCTTTCCGGGTCTGTCATTTTTTTGACAAAATCCCTTGCATTTCTGTATCCGTTTATAATTGTTCCCTGAGCTAAAAATTTTCCAAATCTGTCCATTACTTTTTCCCCTGCATATCTGCAGAATTTTGTTTGCTGTGTTAAAAGAATCGGTCTCATTATTCCACCTCCCGGTCGGTTACATCTGTAATAACCCAAAAAGGTTCTTTAAAATCATCAAGAACTGCTTTTAAAACTGTAATCCCCGCCTGCTTTGTTAAATCCTCCACTGCAAATGTAATGTCCTGGAGGTCAATATTTGGACCCAGTTTATTTAGATGCTCAGAAATAGTAATCTCTATAAAACTGCCGTCTGACACCCTTACCGCATCGGCATCAAAATGAACATCTTCAATCAGTTTAAATATTTGATTGACTGCTTCCACAGGTGTTTCTCCAAGCATGGGGATACTGTGGAATCCTGCATGGGCATCTGTCAGTTCCGCATCATACTTTTTATCGTACATATAAGTAAATGAAAGAGGGGGGGAGACATATTTTTTTCCGTTTATTTCTATTATTTCCCCGTAAAGAGGCATGATCATTATCCCCAGTTTAGTGTTTTTTAAATCTTTATTTGATACATACTGGGAAAGGATTAATTTTATTTTGGACATTAAATCTGGAAAGATTTTTTTTATTATTTCCGGTATGTCCTTTCCGGAATCATCTGCAGTAACTGGACAGGACCTTAAAATCTGGTCGGGATTGTAAGTATCAGGCTTGATTATGAGCCTCCATATCTCAGAACGGTCAAGAGTTATCAACGCTCTTGTGAGTGCTATCTGTTCCTCTTTTGTAAATTCAGCATTCATAACTCTTCTTTCTGCTTCTTCAGGGTCCTCTGTTTCCATTGCTTTGGATTCAATTAAAAATCTCTGGAAGAATTCAGGTGTAATTGAGATATAATCAGGGAATAAAAATTTTGATTTTTCAATTTGTTTTTTGTATTTTTTAAGGAATGCTGTTCTCGGACCAGGATTTCCTTTTCCAACCGTAAAATCAATGGGCTTGTATTCTCTGACTCTTTGTTTTTTTAAAGAACGTATAATGCCCATAAGTATATATTTATTGCAATAATAGTTTATAAAGTTATTTAAAATGAGAAAAAAAGGAAAAAAATTAGAATCTTCTTCGGCCTCCGCCTCCGAATCCGCGGCCTCCACCAAATCCGCCGCCTCTTCGGGGTTTTCTTTCCTCCATAGGCCTTGCAACATTAACCTTGATGTTCATTCCTTCAACTTCTTTTCCGTCCATCTCGGCTATTGCCTTGTCAGCATCCTCGTCATTCTCAAAGGTCACGAATCCGAAACCTTTTGACCTTCCAGTCATCCTGTCTGTTATCAAAACTGCATCAGATATCTCTCCATAGGAAGAGAACAGATTTACCAGATCTTCCTTTGTTAGACTGTAAGGAAGATTACCTACATATAATTTCTTGCTCATACCAATCTCCTTCATATTTTTAAATGCTATAAATATCAACAGTTCCTAATAAAAATATATTCCTCAAGCTGCAAAAACCATATATGCGGTCATTACCAGAATTACTATGGCGTAAAAGGCAATCTGATACAGATATGACCTTCCTTTCGCACTTCTTGCAACCACTTCTTCAACTACAATTTCCAAGATTAAAAGCATCACTGCGAATATTATTAAATTTATTAAAGACTGAAGAAAATCTCCCGTAATAACCGGAGAGATGTTTAGGTTTATTACTAATGCTGTGATTAATACAAATACTATACTCCTGAAGAAATTCCTTGCCCATTTCATCGGTTCCATAGGATTAATACAATGTTAATATTTTTAAAATTTAATAAACATTTATAAACACTTTTGCCCAAAAATAAGATTATGTCTGGAAAAATGCTTAGAAAAAAGACCGCCGTTTCAAGAGAGATGCGTACACTTAAAGGCAGATATCTTGAATTTGAGAACATGTATATTGGTTTCAGGAGAAAAATGAGCAAAATTCACCATGATAAAAGAGAAAGGCTGATTACCGCAGTAGACACTATGAGGTATTCAAAACCCGGATTTAACGGGGTCAACTTTTTAGGGATGAAAAATGCTTCAGACAGCTTGGATGTGGAAAAACCTTACTCGGTTGAAAATTTCAGGCTTCTTAATCTGAAGATTTTTACAATTGACAGAACTAAAGAAAAAACCAAGAAAATTATTTCTGAGAAGGGGATAAGTATTTCCGACAGGATAATGGAAATTGAGGACATTCTTGAGGATTTTGAAAAATCCGGTTTTTCCCTTTTTGTTAACAGCCTGAAAAACAGCATTCTTTTTGGTTCAATCGGTTTTATATTTGGTTTTTTAAACGAGGGGAGCCGTTTTGTTTCCGGACTTATAGGTGCCGGAGTTTTTATTGTTCTTAATGCGGTGAGAGAAACTTACCTCTATTTTAAGACCAAGCAGTTACTGAAGAAAGCTTCAGAGCTTATGAAAAAACTTGAGAAAGAAGCTGATGAAATTGAGGAAGATATTAAGTTATTTGAATATAATTTCAAAAATAAATTAAATGCAATTGAGCAGATTAATGAGGGTGTTGAGGTTTTTTTGGAATGTCTTAGAAAGAAGGCTGAATAAGTGTCAAAAACGTTTAAATAATGTTTATATCCAAGAAGATATATGAACGGCGGAAAAACGGTTGTTAAAAAACCCATTTCCAAAAATGACCGTGCAGCACTTCTTTCTGAATTAAAATCATTAAAAGCAAAAATTGAGGATATTGAATCTGCCTTAGCCGGAGAACATCAAGTAATTAGAAAATGCAAAGTACCTGATTTGGAGGAATTAACTTCCGAAGAAAAAACACTTTGGAGACAAATTTACAAAGCTGATAAAAGCGAAAGTGAGAATATTGCTTGGAGGAAGAAAGATCATAACATCGCGCATGTAGTCAAAAGCGTACTAAAAAGAAAACTTGAGGAAGGAGACACCTCATTTGATGCAAGCATATATGGAATAACCAAGACAGAGATTGAAGAGATTAAAAAAATGGTTTTGGAAGAAGCAAAATCACAAGGAAACGAAATGGTGGAAAGGATTCTTAGTGAAGTTAAAGAATTTAATAAAAATGAGGAATATCATGAATCAAAAAGAAAAGCAGCTCATAAATTGATAAACAGTTGTAACAATTTAGAGTATATTAAAAAAGAAACAGGACTTGACGAAGATGAAATAAAAGGAATTGCACTTGAAATTTTTAACTACAATACAGCTCAAGGCTGGGGTAGCACATCTCTAATAAAGGAATTTGGTTTAGATGAGTATATGGGAATTAAAAAACCAAAACCCAAAAAAGAAAATCTTGTTGAAGAAATTATGGGTCCGGCAGTAACAGCAAATGAAATAATCGGAAGACAGAAGGTAAGAGAAAGGATCAAACAGGGGAAATT
>JAFGQX010000032.1 GCA_016935455.1 Microcaldota archaeon | reverse complement strand
CACCGTTTCCTGCAGTTCAGTTATCCTTTCATTTATTTCATCCACTATTTTCTTGGTATCTGCGAGCTGGTAGTATTTCTTATTATTTTTAAGAAATGATACCACAAATCCCCTTTTTTCCAGTCTGTTAATACTGTCGTAGATACTTCTTCTGTGGAGTTTTGTTGTTTTTTCCATATCCCCGATTCTTTGGAATCCCTCGGAAATAAGGCTGAGGCATATTTTTGAATCATTCTCCGTTAGTCCTATAATCCTAAATGCTTCTTCATTGAGCATATGGTGATTATATCACCACATCTATTTAATTATTAGCTTTGCCAACTATGTATGAATAATGTTTGCTTATTTATTTGAGGGATGCTGACCCGTGTTGGACCACCGTTTGTCAGCATTCTTATATTAATTCTTCTGCTTCAAATACTCTTTCACAGAAGGTGCACTTGTATTTTTCTTTGTAGTGCTCAAATCCAGTTTTCACATCTCCTGCTTCCGAATAATTTGTTACGCAGTTCGGGTTTGGGCATTTTCCTATTCCTTTAAGTTCTGGGGGAAGCTCAACCAGGTATTTATTCTGGACTTTGGAATTTTTTATTATATTTATCGTTGCCTTTGAGGATACGAGGGCAATTTTGTTTGCCATCTCATCCGTAACGTGTATGCCCGCAATCTTTACGATGTCTTTTTTTCCTTCTTTTTTGCTGGGCACATTCATCACCATTGCTACCCTGTGCGGGTAGTTTTCATCTATGCCGAGCATTTCAAGAACTCTCTGTCCTTTTCCGGCTTTTATATGGTCAATAACAGTTCCTTCTTCAATAACATCAACCTTCAGCATACATATCACCTAATGTTTGAGAACATAATCAAGGACTGCCATCCTTGTGGGTATTCCGTTCCAGGCCTGTTCAAAGTATTTTGCATAAGGTGTGTGGTCAATCTCAAGCGCAATTTCTTTGACTTTGGGGAGGGGATGCATAATCACTAAGTCGTCCTTCGCACCTTTCAGGTGTTCGGCCGTTATTGAAAATTCTTTTTGTACTCTCTTCGCCTCATACGGGTCCGCAAATCTCTCGGCCTGTATCCTGCATGCATAGAGTACATCTGCACCTTCCACACTTAACTCATTTGAAATTTCAACCTTTGCATTGAATTTTTCCTTTACTTCATCAATAAGCTCAGGGTCAAGCTCAAGCCCTTTGGGGGATATGAGTTTAACATTTGCCTTAAACATTGAAAGGAAATACAGGAGGGAGTGCATTGTTCTTGCGTGCTTCAGATCCCCTACAAGATTGAAATTAACCCCTGCAATTTTTCCCTTGGTTTTTTTGATTGTGTAAAGGTCAAGGAGTGCCTGAGTAGGATGCTGGTTTCCCCCGTCACCTCCGTTTACCACCGGACTTTCAGCAACCTCTGCAGCGAGCCTTGCAGCGCCTTCTTTGGGATGCCTCATTATGATTATGTCGACATAACCGTCGATGTTTTTTATCGTATCCGTAAATGATTCGCCTTTTTTAAGAGAGCTGAATTCAGTGTGAAAATCAATATATTTCATTCCAAGCCTTGATGCAGCTGTCTGGAATGACAGTTTTGTTCTGGTTGAGGGTTCAAAAAAAAGGGTTGCAACGACATTGCCGGATTCCATGGGTGTTCCTATCTTTTTTTCCATTTTTTCAGCAGATTTCAGAATGTCTTCTATCTGTTCTTTGTTTAAATCTCTGGCAGAAATTATGTCCATATAGACACCTTTAACATTAATATAGGGGAGAGTTTAAATATTTACTCAGGTGTTTCCGTTGAGTTTTGATTTTGATGCGATGCTTGTAAAGAAAGTTTCCGAAGCGAACAATACCCGTGTCGGCAGATTTCTTTTGTCTCTTTCCCGTTCCGGGGGGATAACCCTTCTTACAGTTCTCCATATTTTATGCACCTCTGCACTGGGCATAGCCGTTACATACCCGATTTATCTTTTCGGGGGCGTATGGGCTGCACTTCCCACAGGTTTGTTCACGATTTTTGTTGTAAGTCTGATTCTGGTTAGTTTTGTGTCTTACAGGCTCGGGATAAGAAATTCTATCCAGAGAAAGATGATTATATTTGCAGTCCTGTTTTCCCTTCCTTTTGGTTTGCTGAGCATGCCCCTGCTTTATGCACTTTCCCAAAAGTAATGTTTTTATTTTTAAGATTGTATTTTCCTTTATGTTCGTTTTGTTTGAAGGCGGTGACGGAACAGGAAAATCCACATTAATTGACAAACTGAATAAAAAATTTGATTTTACTCTATTTAGATACCCGACCGATAAGTTTCCTATGCTAAGGGACCATCTCGACAAACGATTAACCCTTAATTCCAAATCATTATTCCTGACTTTCCTTGCGGATATTGCAAACGAGCAGAACAGATTAGAGCTGGCGCTCGGAGAGGGAAATGTTTTTATGGACAGGTATGTCCTTTCAACAATTGCCTATGAGAATGAAGGGGTTTCTTTTAATGATGCAAAGGAAGTCGTAAGCAGAATGGATTTTATACAGCCTGATTTGGTTGTTCTGCTGGATTTGGAACCTGAAGAGGCACACAGAAGGAAAAAAGGTCAGAAGAGTCCGGACAGGTATGAATCGGATATTGAGTTTTTGAAGAAAGTTAGAAAAAATTTCCTTAAGCTTTCCAGAGAGAAATTTTTATGCAGAAATTGGAAAGTGATTGACGCCTCGCAACCTTTGAGCGGGGTTTTTGAGGATGCCGTGACTGCTTTAAGTGGCTTATAGTGGGTTTAAAAGAATATTGCAGAATATACAGTATCTATGAATTCCACAAGGTCAAAAAGGGTTTTGGGAACTCACACATGCGTTCCCCATATCCAGAAGAAAAGGGGCTTTTTTGCAAATTATTCAAGATCTCCAATGCTTGAGCAGAATCTGGGGTGGCTTCCGCCGGCTTTATTGTGCACGGGGAACAGGCAAGTCGTAAGGGCCGCGCCTAAAATTCTTAATCTCCAAGATTCATTCCAAGTTGACATTGAAGCAAAAGATTTCGGATTAAATGACGGAAGAATTGCACTTGCCCTTGGAACCTATAGAAATAGGGTGGGCGTGATTCCTCTTGCAATTTTTGAATCCCAGATGGGGATGGATGCATCCCAGATAATTGTAAGGGAAATGATTGCAAATTCTTCTCTGCATTATTCAACCAACCCCCTGGTTAAATTTGATGCGGATTCAATTTATTTAATAAGAGTTGGGACTTCCGCAGGAGTCAGAAGCAGGGATGATGTTGATAAAGGAACTGCTGCAAAAATAGGCGACCTCTTAATCTCAGAAGGTGCAATCGGGATGAGTTTTGCAATTATACAGTCTCTCTGCGGTGTTTTTGAGACTAATGTCAGATATGCTCTTAACAAATGGAAATCAATGGGCGGACTTACAACCCAAGACGGAAAATTCTTTTTAATAAAATCTGCAGGAACAATTTCCGATGCACTTGAAAAGTCTGCTGTTGAACGGCGTTTGGGTTGTAAAAGGGGTCTTTGTTTCAGCAAAGCATCTCTTTATGCAGAATCAAATGAGTCTGATTTTGAGAGGCTCAAAACTGATTATGGTGTGATAATGACAGAAATGGAACAGCTTATGATCGGTTTTGAAAGAGAACTTTTCAGTATAAAAGAAGGCCTGCCAGTATCACAGGGGATGGTCTGCGCCGCAATAGGGGAGATACCCTACGGCAACTCATTTCCGGACAATGAAAATGAAATAAAAAAGGCTGAAACTGCAAAAGAAAACATGCTGAAGATTGCGGCGGATGCACTTGTAAGATTAATCTACAAACTTAAATGAGATTCAAGAAGTACAATGTCGTCTTCCATTTCCTGTTTCATTCTTTCAAGCTCTTTTTTCCCTTTTTCATCCATTTTCAGATTTTTCAGCTCCTTATCTACGAAATGAAGAAATTCTTTATAATGTCCTAATGGGTTTTTGCATCTTGTTCCCCAGTCAAAAACCGCACATTTCATATCCCTGCCCAGTACGGGTCCGTATTTTTCAAGAGTGTATTTTTTTGTTTCGTCAGGAATGATTGTATCTTCTCTCAGGAATCTTAAATCTGTACCGTCAGGCATCACATGGAAAAACTGCTCGGCTGCAAAGAGGTAGAATTTTGTTTTGGGGCTTCTCTTTTTTATTTTGTCTTCCATTTCTTTGAGTAGCCTTGCTCCCTTTGTAGAGCCGGCAAGAGTAAGAACTATTAAATTTTTAATTTTGTAATTCTTCTCCTCTGCAATATCAAAAAGAATCTGTATGCTCCTAAGTATTGTTGCGCCGCTTGCGATCGTGTCCCCCATTATTACAGTTGCATTATCTACAAGAGACTCAAAGTTTTCGTAAGTTGCAACCGCCCTGAACTGGCCTTCCATTCCCTCCACCCTCTGCCTTTTGATACCTAAAAATAACTGGGGGACTGCAAATTCATGCACCTTTTTGAAGCCGTGGTTTAATTCATAATATAATGCTCCGGAAAGAAGCACAAATTCAACTATCTCCTTCTTTTTTACATCTTTAAGCGCAATTCTTGAAACTGCATCTACAAATATTTCGCTCATTTTCTGCATTCTGTCCTGAAGTTTCTTGCCGGCAATCTGGGGGTTGTATAATATGTCCTTTGATTCTTTTGAAGTAATGAGATATGTATTTTCCGGAATCTCTTCCGATTCCGCCTTATAAACGGCGTATCTGCCCGTTTTAATCTGCTTGGTTATTTCGGCCATGGCTAAAGTTAAAATACAAAGTTTTTTATTCATTTATAAGAAGAAATTAAGATACCGGATTTGTTTAGTCCGGTTTATACGCTCCCATAGTCTAGCCCGGCCAAGGACGCTGGACTTTCAATCCAGTAGCCCGGGTTCAAATCCCGGTGGGAGCGTTAATTCTTCTTTTTAAGATGTAAATACTGTCCGATCCAAACAACTCCAAGAATTAACCAAACACACCCAAAAATAAGATTTCCAGTTGCGTCATCTTCTAAAACCGGCTTCAAAAAAATAATTATAGATACCAAGAATGAAACTGCCGCCATAATTAGAAAGTATTCTGGTTTGATATTCCATCCAGCCATTGTTTGTTCCCTTTGTATTTACCTGGCTTTCTTTAAATGAATATTGTTTATTATAAAAAGAACTTAAGAACGAGAGGAGGATGAGGAGAGGTTTTCCTCCCGTCTTGAGTTTTTGGGGTGTAGTTTAGTATTGAAAGGCGACTTTTCTTTTAGTTTGGTGACCTTAAGAAAAGGCACTGATATTAGTGTGATTTTGGTTATTTAAAAAGGCGGTGCAGAGGAATTCTGGAATGAAGTTCCATAAAGTTTATAAATAACTTAAAGTTATCACATATTTATGCACCTTCCGCCATTGTACGGGGCCGAGTGGTTCCATGATGTTGAACTGATTTTTTTCATTCTGTGTGCTTTAGCTTCTGCTGCAGTTTCCTACTTTGCATACCGTTCTTATAAGGTAACTGAAAAAAAACAGTATCTGATGCTTTTCGGGGCGTTTCTGCTTGTATTTGTAGGCTGGATTGGGAGATTCGCAATTTATTTTTCTTTGAATGAAAATATTTTTCCGGAGGAGACCTTTCTTTATCTCTCTTATCTGCATATGGGAATTTCGTTTCTTGTTCTAGTGGCGTACTCGCTCCTTTTATTTTTATATTTAAAGATAGACGACCAGTACAGGGCATTTATATTTACCGTAATTATGCTTGTACTTGTCTTTTTTGCTTTCAAATACTTTACAGGGTTTAATTCTCTCTCGGCAGTTATCTGGGCCGTTTTATTTTATAAAACCACATTGAATTATCTTGAAAAGAAAAAACTTCCTGCTCTACTGACTGCTTCAAGCTTTGGCCTGATATTTGCAGGTTATTTAACACTTGCCCTTATTTACATATTCGGAAGACCGTATATGCTGGGGGTAACCCTTATATTTTTAGGCTACTCATTGTTAGCATACTCCCTTTACAGGGTGTTTGCACGTGGCAGGTAGAAGAGACAGAAAGGATATAATATTCGATATCCTTAGAGGCATTCAGGAGAGAAACGGACGGGTAAAACCTACACATATATTGTACTTCGGAAACCTGTCTACAAAACAGCATAAGAAATACATTAATGAATTGACTGAAAAAGGGATGATCGGGTCAATAGAAGAGGGTGGACAGAAGTATTATGTCCTTACCCAGAAGGGGGCAGTATTCATATCCGAGTATAAAAGGATAAAGGAAATGAGCGATGCCCTTGGAATATAGTTTTTTAATATTTCTTAGTCTTAATTTGTTTATGTCCCCGGTTTTAAAAGAAGCAAAAAATGAGGAAATGAAAATTGTACCTAAGAAAGTTTCTCCGTTTGAGGTCTCGCTTACAAAATATATAAACAAACTTGGCCTTCCTTTGAAGAACATTTGCCTTGACGGCCTAAATGATTTCAAAAAAACCAACCCGAAATCATTGGTTGGTTTTAATAATTTTGTAAAAAAAGTTGCAGGAAATAAAAAATGGAGCAGCACCTTTAAGACGCTTGTTTTAAAAGCAAACTTTGAAAATATGTTTATTGCTTCTGAAAAAAAACATAATGATTTTATGAAATTCTTCTCTGCAACCATGCTCAAAAACCTCAAACCTGCAGAACAGGAGAGTTATGTCAATTTCGCCGCTGCATTTGTAAACAATAAAAATCATGCGGGAATGGAAGAGTCCTCAATAATGGTTTTAAATGCACTTCTCAGGGATAAGAAACTGAATTCCTTTATGAAAAGCGGGATTATGGACCAGTGGTCTGCACTCCTGAAAAATCCTTCATTCTCAAATGCACAGTTCAAAACAGTTTTCAATGCGTGGGCCGGAACAAAAGATTTGAATGCGTTTTATACTGCATTAACTGATGCTGAAAAATCTTTAACTAAAGTTGCAGCTTCCAAGATGTGACTGAATGTTCGTCTTTCAGATTAGTGGAAAAGTCGGAGAAGAACTTAAAAAAGCCCTCAGTGCAGTTCCAAAGAAAAAACCGATAGACTGGGATAAAGTATATAAAGAAAGGGAAAAAGCCCTTAAATATATAAAATCAAATGTCAAACACGAAATAACTGAAGATAATTTGACAAAAGTTCTTTATGACCTTCCCAAGAACAGAAATTTCAAAGAGAACTGGTTGGGCGCATATCTTAAAGCAGTAAAATGGACGGTTGAAAATATGAAAGGCAGAACATTACAATATGCCGGTGCAATGCTTTTTTCAATATGCGAAAATGAAAAGTTCAATCTTAAATATCTTGATAAGTATATGGATTCAGTGAAATGGGTGGCCAAAAATACAGAAGGAAAGCAGACAGAATATGTTATGGATAAACTTGCCTCAAAGAATTATTTAATAACTCCTCCACCTACAGCTGCGGACGCCAAAAAAATTGCCGGCAAAAAAATGATTGCAACAGGTCTTTGAATCCAAAAGCATTATTTTTAAACGATTACTCCCCATATTCATTCTGTAATTTTAATGTATTAGAGGGATACTTATGGAATTTGCAGTATTATTTGCACTCGTATCTGGTTTAGTGACTTTAATCTATGCAGGCTTTCTTACAAGGAGCGTGTTAAGCCATTCACAGGGAAATGAAAAAATGCAGGATATATCCTCCGCAATTCAGGAAGGGGCGAATGCATTTCTTATGAGGCAGTACAAGACACTGGTTCCTCTTGTAATTGTTCTTGCAGCTTTGATATTTTTTGCAGTTAGTATGGAAACTGCGGCAGCATTTACCATCGGAGTAGTTTCATCTTCTCTTGCAGGATATATTGGAATGCAGGTATCTGTGAGGGGAAATGTGAGGGTTGCCGATGCGGCTTCCAAAGGACTTAAAGAAGCGCTTTCCTTATCATTCAAGGGGGGCGCAGTAACTGGTATGGCATTAGTTGGCCTTGGCCTTGTAGGGCTTGCAGTTATATACGAATTTATGGGCGGTTTAGGTCCCTTAATCGGCTACGGTTTTGGTGCGTCTCTTATTTCACTATTCGCGAGAGTTGGAGGGGGAATATATACGAAAGCTGCCGATGTCGGTGCGGATCTTGTGGGAAAGGTTGAGGCAGGAATACCTGAAGATGACCCAAGAAATCCCGCGGTTATTGCGGATAATGTAGGGGATAATGTGGGAGACTGTGCGGGAATGGCTGCGGATGTATTTGAATCATTTGTGGTTACGGTTATTGCAGCAATGCTTCTTGGTTTTGCCATAAGCCCGGAATATACGATTCTTCCATTCATAATTGCGGGTGTGGGAGGAATAGCAAGTATAGTTGGTTCATTATTTGTAAGGCTTGGAGATGACAAAAAAATAATGAAGGCGTTTTACAAAGGGCTGATTGCAACGAGTATAGTAATGGCGGTTCTTCTTTATTACTGGATGCAGACAGACCTTTCAATGTTCGCAACTGTAATAGTGGGAATAATTCTTACAGGTTTAATGTTTATTGTTACTGAATATTATACCGCCAAAGAACACAAACCTGTCAAAATGGTTGCCGAATCCTCAAAAACAGGTGCAGGAACCAATATTATTTCAGGGCTCGCGGTAGGGCTTCAGTCCACTACGCTTCCTGCATTATTTGTTGTTGCTGCAATAGCAATTTCTTATACTGTTGGCGGCCTGTACGGTATTGCACTTGCAGCAGCTGCAATGCTTTCAATGAGCGCAATAGTAATCGCAGTTGATTCTTACGGACCAATCACTGATAATGCCGGAGGAATAGCGGAGATGAGCGGGCTTTCCAAAGAAGTAAGAGAGATTACTGACGAGCTTGATGCAGTGGGAAATTCAACAAAAGCAACTACAAAAGGATTTGCAATAGCAGGAGCGGCTCTTGGTGCACTTGCTCTTTTTGCAGCATTTGCAGAAGAAGCGCACCTTGAGGTGATAAGCCTTCTTGACCCTGCAGTAGTAATTGGATTGTTTATCGGTGCAATGCTTCCATTCTTGTTTTCAAGTATGCTTATGACTGCGGTAGGAAAAGCAGCATTCCAGATTGTTGAAGAAGTGAGAAGACAGTTCAGGGAAATCAAAGGGCTTATGCAGGGAAAAGCGAGAGCGGACTATGCGACCTGTGTGGACATAAGCACAAAGAGCGCACTTGGAGAACTCATAGGCCCGGGCCTGCTGGCAGTTCTTTCCCCGTTGGTTGTGGGGCTCCTTTTAGGCGCCACAGCACTTGCAGGACTCCTTGCAGGTGCAATTGCATCAGGATTTCTTCTTGCACTTACGATGTGCAACTCGGGTGCATCTTGGGATAATGCAAAAAAACTGATAGAAGAAGGCGAATACGGAGGAAAAGGAAGCGATGCGCACAAAGCAGCAGTTGTTGGAGACACGGTAGGAGACCCTTTCAAGGATACTGCAGGACCCGCACTTAATGCATTAATCAAAGTTGTAAACACCGTTTCTCTTGTATTTGCAGGTGTGGTTCTTGCATATGGAATCCATCTGATTGCCTGATTTTATTTTATTGAATTTTCTATTTTTCTTTTTCTTTTCTCTTTAACTTTTGGATGCAGATAAAATCCGTCGTATGTGCCTGTTCCGAGGATGTGGTTTTTATATTTTGCAATTACATATCCTTTTTTAATTCTGACTTTTATTTTTATCTTTCTTCTTGCCGCAAACTTTTTTGCATCTTCCTCATTTAAAAGAATCACATTTTTTTCTGCACTTTTTCCAACCAGCTGAATAAAAT
>JAFGQX010000031.1 GCA_016935455.1 Microcaldota archaeon | reverse complement strand
GGGCAGACCGTATTTTGATGCCCCTCCCGAAATCCGCAAAACTTTTTCTTGAGGATGCAATGCATTCCGCAAAAGACGGGGGCATAATTCACTTTTATTCTTTTGTCCCTTTAAAAAATGCTTATGATTCCGCAGTTTCACTGGTTGAAAAATCTTCGGAGAAATGCGGCTGCAGGGTAAAAATTCTCAACAAAAGAGAAGTCAGAACATACGCGCCGGATATAATCCAGGTGGTTATTGACTTCCAGGTGCTAAAAGGAAAATAATCCAAGAACCACTGATGCAATAAGACCTGCCATCATCCCCGCGAATATTGGAGGCAGTGCAGGCAGAATTACCCTCCTTTTTCTGACCAGGTAAAACACTGCAAAGATTGAAACCAGTGCTCCCAGAAAAACAAGGAATGCAGCGCCGAAGCTGTATTTAAGAAGGGATACCTCCAGAGTTACCGGTGCAAGGAGGTCCCCGGTTCCAAGATCCATTCTCTGTATTTTTTTTCCGGGGAGTTTTTGTTTTGCCGAAATTGTAAAAGGCATGTCCTTTTTTACTACAAATTCAGCCATCTCAACCATATGCTTTGTTTTGAATACTGATATGAAATCATAAACTACAAGTATTCCCATAAATGCAATTATGAAAAGAGGAGAAAAAGAAAGCCCGAAAACGGCCCCGACCACACCAACAGAAATCACGGCCGCTGCATTCTTAAGCTCTGCATTTTTTAATTTCAAAAATGCAAAAACAATTCCTGCAGCAATTCCAAGAACCATTGACTCAAGGTAGGAAATAAAATTTCGTATTATTGAATAAAAAAATACTGAAGATGTTGAACTTACAATGAAAAATTCCAGCATCATAAAAAGCAGCTTTCCCTTATAGTACTTTATAAGAATCAGGAGAAAAGCTGTTGCGGAAAGCATTATTGCAAAAAGAAAAACGAGGTCTGATAATGTTTCCCCGCCTTCTCCCTGCTGGATATACAGAGACTTGATATAAGGATTATGAAATGAGTCCTCGGCAACAACAAACCCGATATAAAGCCCGATTATCTGTGCCAGAATAAAAAGAGCCACTATGTGCACAAGTATTTTCATTGCTGATTAATTATGTTTAACACTTTAAAATTCTACCTTCTTGCATTGACCAGCCTTACATGCCCCGGTTCCTTTTCATAAAGCTCCCCTTTCTTAAGAAGCTCTTCGATTATTCTTCTGGATGTTTTCTCATCTATTTCATAATTGGTTGCGTCTTCAATTACCGTTTCAATATCAGCAGAGTCATATTTTTTCATATGTTCAAGAATAATATCCTTTACTGCATCCACCTTCTGCAGTCTTTCAGTCTGCGTTCTGCTCCTTCCAGTTGTAACGATATCAATATCTATTCTTCCGGTTTCTTTGTCAGTCATCACTTTTGAAAGAACATACTTCATAAGATTAACTGAAACTTCTGCGTCCCTTGCCTCCACCATATCGCTCAGCCTGAGTTTTGCATTTGCTTCTGCAAGCCTGACAAGTCCTTCAAGATACCTTGGGGTAATTGTAACAGAACCTGCATCTTTTCCCATCCTCCTCAGCTCCACATAGAATTCCTTTATCATATCTTTTGCTTCACTGCTTAAAACCGGCCTGAAATTTCTTCTTGCATATGCAATGTATTTTCTTAAAAGGAGAGGTTCAATCATTTCTTCTGTTTCCATTTTTTCAATCTCATCCTTTCCCGCGTGCATATGTGTCAGCAGTATATGATCCGCAAGTTTGGAATCCTTCTCCTCATCCAGAACATCTACGATTGGGAATATCAGGTCAAAACGTGAAAGAAGCGAGGGCGGAATATCAAACTGGTCCCCGAGATTTTTAATCTGGTCAAATCTTCCGTATTTGGGATTTGCCGCCGCAAGTATTGCAGTTTTTGCGCGGAATTTTGCAACCATCCCTGCTTTTGCTATTGATACCGTCTGGGATTCCATCACTTCGTGAAGGGACGCCCGGTCCTCATCATCAATCTTGTCAAACTCATCAAGTCCCGCACATCCGCCAGACGCAAGAACAAGGGCACCCGCCTTAAGTGTCCAGCCTCCGTCACCAAGCTCGTCTTTTTCTGCCGAAACAGTAAGACCCACGCCGCTTACAGATTTTCCGCTTACATATATGCTTTTTGGGGCAAGCATTGTTGAAGACTGGAGAAACCTTGATTTAGCTATGCCCGGGTCGCCGATAAGCAGTATATGTATGTCGTTTCTTATGGGAACCCCGCCTTTCATAAGTTTTCCTTTTGTCCCCCCGAACAGCTGAAGAGCTATTGATTTTTTTACTTCATCATAACCGTAAATTGCTGGCGCAACAGAAGAGTAGATAAGGTTCTCCACATCCGGCCTTGCCGCGAGCTCAAGTATTCTTTTTTCATCTTCAGAAGTTATTTCAATCTCTTCAAAATCTTTCTGTAGGCTTTTAATATAAGAAACATCAACATATCTCCCGTAAACCAGTTCCTGTTTTGACCTCATATTCTGGGGTGCCTTGAGCCTCAGGACCCCGCTTACTTCTATATTGTCCCCCGGGGCGACAGAGTTCACCAGGTCGTCTTCAAGCCACAGCTCTATTCTGGTAGCTGGAGTTCCCCCTCTCACCCTCTCCAGAAGCTCCTGAACTTCGGCTCTTTGAATATCTGTGAATTTTGATTCTTCTGCGTTTGCTTCAAGTCCGAGTTTTTTGCACGCAGGGCATCTTTTCTGGGGCTTGAAATTTTTTCCCACATGAAATTTATGCATGGAATCACAGATTGAACATTTGTAGGTGGCGATTTTTACCTTGTGCATTACGTCCGCCCTTCTTGTAACGACTCCCTTGAACCCGATAAAAGTGCCGAGATTTTTTGACCGCAGATTTTCAATCAGCATTTCCGAATCGGGAAGGTTGAAAAAACGCACATTCGGCGCAAAGGGGCCGATTCCCGAAGGAATGGAAAGATTCATTGTTTTTATTGATTCTTTTGCAGCAAGAATTGCCGGGTCAGGGTCCTCAGTCAGTTTGTCCGCAAGCTCAGGGTCATATCTGTCCAGGTCATTGAAATCTACATTCAGGGATTTTTCTGTAGGGTATTTAAGAAGAAGCCTGTTTATTTTTTCTTTATACTGTGAAGTAAAGAACTCGTAGAACGATTCAATTAAGGGTGTGATGTCTACCTCAGCCATGAAATCCACCAAAAATAGAGGCATTAGATTAATGTTCCTATATTTTAATAAACATACCCTGTACACATTTTTTCATTAGTTATCAATCCATACGAAAGATTAATTAAAACCAAATAATTTGTTCTTATATGAACAAAAAAGCAGTTCTTCTCATACTTGACGGATTAGGAGACCTTCCGACACCAAAAACGCCCCTTCAGATGGCTAAAAAGCCCAATATGGACAAACTTTCAAAACAGGGAATGAACGGACTGATACATGTAATCGCTCCCGGAGTTAAGCCCGGAAGCGACACAGGACACCTTACCCTTTTTGGCTATGAACCGTGGGAATATTATAAAGGAAGGGGCCCTCTTGAGGCGCTTGGTGCAGACATTCCTCTGGACGAAGGAGATGTTGCATTCAGGGCAAATTTTGCAACTGTCGAAGGGGGGATAATAAAAGACAGGAGGGCAGGAAGGATTGATTCCGAAACTGCTGAAAAACTTTCAAAAAAACTGAGCACAAGAATAAGAGGGGTTGATTTAATCTTCAAGTCAACATTTGAACACAGGGGCGTGCTTGTTTTAAAAGGAAAAAATCTGGGCCACAGGATATCGGATACCGACCCCCATACTGAAGGCCCGGTTCAGAAATGCAGGCCTCTTTTTGAATCTGATTTTGAGCACAGAACCGCGGAAATAATAAATGACTACACAAAATATGCAATGAAAATCTTAAGGGAAAATTCCGTAAACCAGGAAAGAAAAAGAAAAGGGCTTTTACCTGCAAATGCACTGCTGGTGAGGGGTGCCGGGAAATATATGCAGATTCCTTCAATGAAAGAAAGATTCGATATTACATCAGCATGTGTTGCGGGGGGCAACCTATACAAGGGATGCGCAAAATATGTGGGTATGGACATAATAAGTGTTCCCGGGGCAACAGGAACAAAGAATACAAATCTCAAGGCAAAGGCTGATGCCGCAGTTAAGGCGCTGAAAGGTCATGATTTTGTTTTTGTGCATGTCAAGGCAACAGATTCATTCGGCCATGACGGCAAATGCAAAGAAAAAGCGAAAATGATTGAGAAAGTGGATAAAGATTTGATTCCAGGTCTCGCAAAAACCGGAGCATACCTCATGATAACCGGAGACCATTCCACCCCGTGCATAAGAAAAGGACACTCAGGACATCCAGTGCCTGTTCTTCTCCACGGTGAAAATCTAAGAACTGATGATGTGAAAAAGTTTGACGAGATTAACTGTGCAAAAGGAGGGCTGGGACAGTTCTACGGAAAAGATGTGATGAATATTCTTCTTGATTCAATGGGAAAAAGCAAATACTATGGAAGTTAGTTTTTCAGAAGAAGAAAATAAACAGGAGAAATTATTCCCCTGTTGCAAGAACCGGTCCTGATACTGATGCAAGTGTTACATGTTTTATATTCTTGTTCGGGTCGCTGCTTAAACTGTATGCCACCGCGATGTATCCCTTGAAGAATTCATTCTCCTGCATTGCTATCTCATCTCCGTTTCTGTCAACACACGGAATTGCCAGGTCAGTATCTCCTCCGAATACCTTGCTTGAACCTGCGCCCCATGAACCGTCTGTTGCTGTTCCGTGGATTGTTATGAAGTTTGAATTTATGTCTCCTTCGGGAGCATCAGTGCACACAAGGGCTGCCGATTCAATGCTCTCAGAAAGTTTATTGTCAATCCTTACAGCAATATTCAGCTGGCCTTCATCCATATATATCTGCGGTTTTCCTTCACACAGGAATCCTGGTTCCCTGAAAAGGCAGACCTCGGAACCTTTCGGAAGCCAGAAATAAAGCGCTGCAAGCACAATTACAATAACAAGAATTGCCCAGCCGTAAGTCATAAGGTATTCCATAGCCGCCTGTCCTTTTTTTGAACATTTTTTCTTTTTACCATTTTCCATTTTTTTCACACCTCATATGAACATATTTTCAAAGAATGATTCCAGCAGTCCTGAAACAAGGAAGTAAATTACATATGAAACCGCGAGAATCACAGGGAAATATTTTATTCCCTGATTTTTTGAACCTGTTCTTATTACTCCCACTATAAGCGAGGAGAAAAGAGAGGTTACAAATATTGTTGCAATTGCAAACCAGAAGAAATTCCCGGAGGTTATTATCGGAACCGGAGAAAATGAACCCACCAGGAAAAGCCCCTGCTGGAATGAGAAATCCGCAGGAAGCTGTGAAAATGCCTTTTCAAGTATTGAAATAAGTTTTGCAGCAACTGCAAAAAGGAAAGGTGTCCCCACCATCGCAGCAAAAATTACGAATATTTCATAAAGCACCAGCGATGCAGTTGTTTCTTTTTTGAGTATAATGCTGTCTCTTGCATCCTGTGCGGTGTTTTCAAGAACCTCTGAGATTTCTCCTCCAGTTGCAAGCGCCTGCTTCAAAAGAAGAACAGTTCTGTGAAATACTTTTGATTCAAATCTTACAGAAAGCTCATCCAGACACTGGTCAAGAGGCTGTCCGCTGAATGATTTTTTTATTACCCCCCGTGTTTCTTCCGAAAGGATTCCAAATTCTGGTTTTGCAGCATACCACATGGCCTGGTCAAGTGTCATTCCAGCCTTTATATTTGAAGAAACAAGAAGAAGATAGTCCGGAAGGACTTCTTCCACTTCCTTTGTTCTCCTTTCAGTGCTTAATGTAACCAGAGTATACAGCAGAATTCCTATGAAAAAGAATGCAATAATCTGCCCTAGGATAAGGAAGAGAACAAACGTCCCCACGGGTGGCACTTCAACTGCGGATTTTAATATGTCATTAAGCGTATTAAAAATTCCTGGCCACCAGTCCGCTATGAATGCAATAAGCAGGCCTATTATAAATGCTGACAGAACATAGTACCCTACCAGAAGTTCTGGATGGACTGTCATTCCTGCTGAACTTACTTTCTTTCCAATATCCTTGCTCTGCTTTCTTGAAACAAAAGCGCGCCCTATAGTTTTAAAAATATCATCAAGTGATGCCATGATTCCACCTACAAAGCAAACCTCGGCCTTGAGCCCTCAACCATTGCCAGGAACAGGAACTGTACTATTCCTATAAATATAAGTACAAGTGGTAGCAGTATTGGTCCTATCTCCGCCACTCCCCCGCCCATAAGCGAAAATAAAATCACTGCAAGCGCTATTCCGATTGAAGGCAGGATTATGCCGAAAATCATAAAGAACATTACCAGCGGGGTCAGTTTCTGCCCGTATGCTTTAAGTTCAATAATCTGGTCTTTTGCAATTTGGTCTATGACTGATTCAAGCGAGTCTGCAACATCTGCACCAGATGCAAGTGAATTTGCAACTTGGGTTACAACACGTGCAAAATCTCTTGAAGGGGAGTTGTTTGCAGCTTCTCTTAATGCCTGGGAAAGAGGCACACCCAGTGTAACTCTTTCAACAATTTTATTGAATTCCTTGCTTATTTCCCCGTAACCTGTTGACACCCCAACCAGCGTGTCAAAGAGGGGCATTCCTGACCGGAGTGCAATAATAATATGCCTTCCGACAAACACAATTTCATATTCCAGTTTTTTTCTTTTT
>JAFGQX010000030.1 GCA_016935455.1 Microcaldota archaeon | reverse complement strand
CTTTCAAAGCATTAACCAAAGCAGGAATTGCAGGAGAACCTATTTTTACCAAAGCCCCAACAGCATTCCATCTTACGTTTCGATTTTCATCCTTCAAAGTCTCAATCAAAGCATCCACAACTTTTTTGACTACTTCAGAGTCAACCTTAGAATAATCTATTTTCCCCAATGCCTCAACAGCATTCCATCTTACGTTTCGATTTTCATCTTTCAAAACCTCAATCAAAACATCCACAATCTTCACAACTAAATCATTTTCAACATTATCACATATTCTTCCCAAAGCCCGAGCAGCGCCTACACTTACCCATTTATTTTCATCCCTTAAAGTCTTAATCAAAACCCCAACAACCTTCTCAACTGACTTAAGATCAACATTAGAATAATCTATTTTTCCCAAAGCCCGAGCAGCATTCTCTCTTACATCTCCATTTTCATCTTTCAAAGCATTAATCAATTTTTCTATTCTTTCAATATTTCTATCAACTAAAGGTTTAGAAGTAATTTTTCCTTTTCCATTTTTTTTCCCTTAGTTCTATGCTTCACGTTATTAATAATGTTTAATAGTGTTTATAAACTTATTCATCAAGCCATAAAACGGGGCACATTTTTAATCTCTTCTCTTTTAATTAAACTTGCTTAATCTAATTCGGTGATATTAATGAAACCAGAACAATTGGACCTGCTTCCATGGACTGAAAAATACCGCCCAAAAACACTGGACGATGTTGCAGGGCAGAAAGATGTAATCTCTTCTTTAAAAGCATACGTTAAATCAAGAAATATGCCCCATTTATTGTTCGCAGGGCCCCCAGGAATAGGAAAAACAACTGCAACTTTGGCACTTGCCCACGATTTATTCGGAGAAAATCTTGCAGGAAATGTTTTAGAATTAAATGCCTCGGATGAAAGGGGAATAGACGTAGTAAGGGGAAGAATAAAGGAGTTTGCAAGAAGTGTCTCTTTGGGGGATGTCCCCTTTAAACTAATATTTTTGGATGAAGCAGATGCACTTACTTCCGATGCCCAGAATGCATTAAGAAGGACAATGGAATCATACTCAAGAATAACAAGGTTTATCCTTTCCTGCAACTATTCCTCAAAAATAATAGAGCCTCTGCAGAGCAGATGCGCAGTATTCCGCTTTCTTCCTCTTGAAGAAACCGACGTAAAAAAGATGCTGGAAAAGGTTGCAAAAGAAGAAGGATTAACAGTTGAGGATAATGCATACAGTGCAATTTTTTATGTTTCTGAAGGTGATATGCGAAGAGCAATTAATGCTCTTCAGGGCGCTGCAATACATTCAGACAAAATAACTGCGGATTTAGTTCACAAGGTAAGCAGCAGGGCAAAACCAAAAGAGATAAGTGAAATGGTCCAGCTTGCATTTAAGGGAGAATTTGTAAAAGCAAGAGAAATGCTGAACAAACTAACAATTTCTTATGGGTTAAGCGGAGAGGACATCTTACTCCAAATATACAGGCAGATTCCGGATATGGATATTGAAGAGAAAAAAAAGATGGTTTTAATAGACAAGATTGCAGAATATAACTTCAGGATGGTTGAAGGTGCAAACGACAGAATTCAGATTGAAGCTCTTCTTGCACAGTTTCCATTAATTAAGGAGTGATTTTATGATATATGATGTTTTGATTATAGGAGGGGGGGCAGCAGGTCTCACCGCAGCATTATACGCTTCAAGAGCAGGATTAAAAACAGCAGTTCTTGAAAAAAGCCCTGGTTTAGGGGGGCAGATCTCTTCTACTTCAATAATTGAAAACTGGCCCGGAAATCAGTCCATGACGGGAGCGGATTTTTCCCAAAAGCTTTCCGAGCATGCAAAAAAGTTTGGAGCCCAGATAACGACTTTTGCAGAGGTTAATGATGCAGATTTAACTTCAAATCCCAAAAAAATAAAAACTTCTGCAGGCGATTTTGAGGGAAAAACAGTGATAATTGCAACTGGAGCCCATGAAAAAAAACTGGGGGTTCCCGGGGAGGATGAATACAAGGGAAGAGGGGTGAGCTACTGCTCTACCTGCGATGCACCATTTTTCCAGGACAAAACAGTTGCGGTTATAGGAGGGGGGAATTCAGCGTTTGAAGAAGGAATATTTATCTCTAAATTTGCAAAAAAAGTTATAATTATCCATAGAAGAGATGAATTCAGGGCTGAAAAAATAGTTGTGGACGGAGCAAAAGAAAATGAAAAAATAGAATTCATGACAAGCAAAACAGTAAAAGAAATCAAAGGAAACAACTCCCTTGAAAAACTTGTTCTTGAGGATACAAAAACTGGTGAAACCTCAGAACTTAATGTTGACGGAGTTTTTATTTATGTGGGGATGATTCCCAATACTGAACTCTTCAAAGGAAAAATCAACACTGATGAAAGAGGGTATATAATTACAAATGAAAACATGGAAACAAACATTCCTGGAGTTTATGCTGCGGGAGATGTAAGAAAATCTCCAGTAAAACAGCTCACAACTGCAGCTTCAGACGGAACAATCTCTGCAGTCATTGCAGAAAAATATATTTCAGAGAAAAAGTAGTTTTTTAATTTAACTTTTTCTTTTCACTAACTCTTCTATTTTTTTCCCAAATTCGTTTTAACTCTGAAGGATTATCTGCCAGTTTAAGAAATACATCAGATTGAGTAAATTCTATCAGTTTTTCCAGTATCATTTTATTTATTATACCTTCCAAAGCCCGAGCAGCATTCTCTCTTACATCTCCATTTTCATCTTTCAAAGCATTAATCAAAGCCTCAATAGCCGCCTCAACTGTTTCCTTTTCAACCTTGGAATAATCCACATTTCCCAAAGCCTCAGAAGCACGTCTTCTTACATATTCCTCTTCATCCTTCAAAGCATTAATCAATTTTTTTATTTCTTTAGAAATATCATCAACTAAAGGTTTAGAAGTAATTTTTCCTTTTCCATCCTTTTTTACCTTAGTTCTCTGTTTCACGTGCTCCACCCGTTGTATTAATGTGTAATTAAGTGTATAGTTATGCTTATATTTCCTTTCATTACTTTATTGGTCCCTTAATCTTCAGCCATCGATAACTTTTTTATATATTTGGTAGTATAGATTTTCCATCTATTTCATTAGAATACAATAGAGGTTATTTGAATGGTAAGAAAGGAATTTGTAGTTGAAGAAGTCCAGAAACTGATGGATAACATAGACCAGATCAGGAATATCGCAATTGTTGCGCACGTTGACCACGGAAAGACAACACTAACCGATTCTTTGGTTGCAAGGGCAGGTTTAATCTCAAAAGAACTTGCAGGTTCCCAGAGGATTATGGATTTTGACGAACAGGAACAGGCAAGAGGAATTACAATCAAATCTGCAGACATTTCCCTTGGTTTCAACTATGAAGGAAAAGACTACCTGATTAACCTTATTGATACTCCCGGGCATGTTGACTTCGGGGGACACGTCACAAGGGCAATGAGAGCGGTGGACGGAGTAGTTCTGGTTGTTGATGCTGTAGAAGGCGTAATGCCCCAGACAGAAACTGTTTTGAGGCAGGCTTTAAAGGAGAGGGCAAAGCCGATAGTATTCATAAACAAGGTTGACAGGCTGGTTAATGAATTAAAACTGGACCAGCAGGCGATGGTTCAGAAACTTGTGAAGGTAATTGTTTCAATCAACAAAATCATAAAGGCAAATATGCCTGCGGAACTAAAAGAAGACTGGACAATTGATGTTGCAAAAGGAAATATTGCATTCGGTTCTGCATTCCATAAATGGGCAGTATCCAAATCCTCAATGGACAGATTTGATATTTCATTTAAAACTATCTATGATTACTGCGAAAAGGAGGACCACAAATTCCTTGTTGAAAAATCTCCTGTTGATGATGTTCTTCTTGAAATGGTAATCAAGCATCTCCCGAGCCCCAAATTTGCACAGCCTTACAGAATCCCAGTTCTCTGGAAGGAAGGGAATATGGAATCTGTGGAAGGAAAAACAATGACTGCATGCGACAAAACCGGAAAAGTCGTCGGCATTGTTTTCGGCATTGTTTACGATGAACATGCCGGAGAGGTTGGAGTTGTAAGATTATTCTCCGGTGAAGTGAAAAAAGGAGACCAGCTTTACATTTCTTCAAAGAAAAACTTCGGAAAAGTTCAGCAGGTCGGGGTGTATATGGGTCCGGACAGGGTTCCTGCAGAAAGATTAAGCGCAGGAAACATAGGTTCCGTTGTAGGACTAAAAGACCTGTATATCGGGGAAACAATTTCAACAGACCCAATAGATCCTTTCGAACAGATTAAGCATTACTCTGAACCGGTTGTTACAAAATCGATAGAAGCAAAATCATCCAAAGACCTTGCAAAATTAATTGAGGTTCTAAGAGGAATATCCAAGGAAGACCCTACTCTTAGGGTTGAACTTAACCAGGAAACCGGAGAACACCTTATGTCCGGTATGGGAGAGCTCCACCTTGAAATAATTGAATATAAAATAGAAAAAGAAAAGAAAATACCAATACAGACTTCTCCCCCTATAGTAGTTTACCATGAAACAATAAGTGCAAAAACAGGGGAGATTGAGGGAAAATCGCCCAACAAGCACAACAGGCTTAAGTTTGTAATTGAGCCCCTTGACCCGGAACTGGTTGAGGCAATTGAGAAGGGAGACATTCCGGAAGGAAGACCCAAGGGAAAAGAAAATGTTGAAAAGCTTGTTGAGAAGGGAATGGACAGAGACGAGGCAAAGAAACTCTGGGATATTTACAACAAAAATATGCTTGTGGACGGAACAAAAGGTATCCAGTATCTTAATGAAGCTCAGGAATTGATTATACAGGGCTTTGAGGAAGTGATGGCAAAGGGACCTCTTGCAGGAGAAAAAGTGGTGGGCGCAAAAATCACACTTGTTGATGCAACACTCCACGAAGATAATGTCCACAGGGGGCCGGCACAGATGCTTCCCACAGTTAAAAGGCCCATCTCTGCAGGAATTCTTATTGCAGGAGATACTCTTCTTGAACCAAGACAGAAAGTTCTTATCCAGACCCCGCAGGAATATGCTGGTGATATCCTTACACTTACAAACGGAAGAAGAGGACAGCTTCTTAATATGGAGCAGGAGGGTGAAACTACAACAATTACAACTGTTGTTCCTGTCTCAGAGATGTTCGGCTTCTCAAATGCATTAAGGGGAGCTACACAGGGAAGGGCAATCTGGTATCAGGAGTTTGAAGGATATTCTTCTGTTCCCAGGGATATCGTTCCAAAGATTGTAAGACAGATAAGGGAAAGGAAGGGACTTCCCGCAGAGCCTCAGAAACCGGAAGAGATTCTGGAAGGCTAGCCCTTGACTGCAAATATTCCCTGCAGTCTTTTATCTTTTATTTTTATTTTAAATCCTGTTTTTTCCATTCGTTCAGCCGTTTTTTCAAGAATATCTTTTCCTTTTCTTTTCCCAAGGCTTCCGGTATAATGGAAAATCTTTCCTTTTGGTTTAAGGATTCTCAGGATTTTCCTGTAAAAATCAGCCGAATATAATTCAGGGGCATGACTGAACCTTGGCGGGTCGTGAATGACCGCATCAAATTCCCCGTCTTTGAAATCATTTATTTTTTCATATACGTTTTCATTGTAAATCCTTATTTTTTTGTTTTTAAAATAATCACTGCTCCAGGGAGAATATTCCGCAAGAGTCAGAACTTCTTTCTTTATTTCGCAGCTTACAACTTTCTTTGCTTTCTTCGCCGCAGCCATTGCTGTGTACCCCAGCCCCCCGCACGTGTCAAGAACAGCCTGGTTTTTTTTAATGTCCAATTTTTTTACAATCTCTTCCGAATACTCAAGAGGGTTTTTGAATTCTTTTACAAGATGCATCCTCACTCCGTCCACTTCCAGAATGGGCATTCCATTCCGCATCCTGAGTTTGTACAAATGGCCGGTGAATACTGCAAGCTGGTGCTTCTCATTTTTAATATAAACAAAAAGGTTTCCTTCGTCGTCGGTTTCTATATCCATAATATCTTATTAAGGAAATAAAAATAAAAAATAAAGAGTTTTTTCACCCATCCCAAAACCGCGGCCGCCAGAATTAAACCTCAAAATTATTACAGAGCAAAATTATTGCTTATATGACGACCGCATTTTTGGTTTTATTTCTTTTTCTTCTTTGCTGCTTTTTTCTTTACTGCTTTTTTCTTTGTTGCCTTTTTCTTAACAACCTTTTTCTTTACTGCTTTTTTCTTAACAGCTTTCTTTTTTTTCTTCACCACATTTTTCACCCCTTTTAAATTTATAAGACAACTATAACATTAAACTTTATAAACATTTTTGAAATTTTTTTGAAAAAAAGAGTTTTTTTGCTGTTTTTCAAACAATTTTCAAAAAAATAAAAAATAAAATCAGGTTTCAATATCTGATTTCTTTTGGAAAAGTTTTATCATTTTTGTTTTTACTGTCACCGGAATCGGAACAGCAACTTCAATCAGTTCAACAGTAATCTCTTCTTTTGAACTCTCAACCTTTGTAACTTTTGCTTTTTCACCTTTGAACGGGCCTGCAATCATTTCAACGATGTCCCCGTTTTCTATTTGCATTTTCTGTTCTTCGGTTGTTTCTATCAGTTTTTTAATCTCTTCAATTTTAATCGGCTCTTTAAGAAGCCCCTTCACATGCCTAACCTTCTGTATTAGTTTGACCGCTTCATTTTCGTCTTTTGACTCAATGAAAATATAGCCTCTTATATTGTCCACGTGAAGTATTGAGTAAATCTCAAGTTTCTCTTTTATTGCTTTTTTCCTGAGTATTTCCGAAACAATCTTTTCCTGGCCTGTTGTTACTCTCAAAGTAAATATCATTCTTGTTCACCTATATTTTAAGTACAAGGGATATTATCAGTCCAATAAGTCCAATTGCAACCATTCCCATCGAGGTTATTTTTGCAACCTCCATAAATTCCTCCCTTGTGGGTTTTCTTGAAATGTACAATATTCTGACACACTTATTGATGAGCGTTTTAATGTCCATTTTTTCACCCTACTAAATCTAAATCAAGTTCGTCTAATTCCTGTTGAGGCGGTTTAGATTTATAAAACTTTACTCCTGCAAGAACCACCAGAACCCTGAGCGAAGATTTTTTCATATCATTCTCAAGCCTTGCACCCCAGATTATGTGTGCATTGGGATTAATTTTCTTTGATGTTTCTGCAACCACATATTCAGCTTCCTTGAGGCTCATATCCTCTCCGCCGACCACATTAATCAGTGCTCTTGTCGATGAACTTACATCAGCGTCCAGAAGAGGCGAATTAAGAGCAGTTTCCACTGCAACTCTTACCCTGTCTTCAGATTTTGCATCGATTGATGCTTCACCCAAGCCTATTGTGGCATAGCCCGCATCAGTGAGAATCGTCCTTAAATCCGCAAAATCCACATTCATTAATCCTGCACGGGTAATCAGTTCTGCAATTCCCTTTACCGAACCTGCAAGAACCTCATCGCAGACCTTAAATGCAGTATTCAGCGGAAGGTCCGGTGCAAGTGTGAGCAGTTTGTCATTTTTTATTACAATTACAGTATCTGCCTTTTTTCTTAATTTGTCAAGCCCTTCAAATGCATGTTCCATTCTTATTTTTCCTTCAGAAGCAAAAGGAAGGGTTACGACTGCCACAGTAAGAGCTCCTGCTTTTTTTGCAATGTCCGCAATCATATGTGCAGAACCTGTTCCTGTTCCTCCGCCCATTCCGCAGGTAACAAAAACCATTGAAGCGTCTCCGATTGTTTTTTTAATTTCTTCCATGCTTTCCTTTGCAGCTTCTTCCCCGACTGTCGGGTTTGAACCTGCCCCTCTTCCTCTTGTGAGTTTTTTTCCGAGAATTATTTTTCTGTTTGCCCTTGTCTTAAGAAGATGTTTTGCATCAGTGTTCATCGCTATGAGGTCCACATCCTGTATCCCGAGCTCAAATAATCTGTCAAGGGTGTTGCTTCCGGAACCTCCGGTTCCTACAACGCAGATTTTTTGTTTTGATTCCTCAAGGAACTGCATAATCTCTTCATTGTCTTCTTTTAAATCCCTGACAACCTCGTTTATCTCATTCTCTTTTTTATTGCTTGATTCAGGTTTTTTTGTTTCTTCAGTTTTTGGGGGCTCAGCCTTTTCCTCCTGCGGAACAGAAGGTTCAGCGACTGCCGGTTTCTCTTCGGACTTTTCAGAAACAGTTTGTTCTTCCTTAACCTCTGCCTTTTCCTCCTGCTGAATATTCTGGACGGCCTGCTGCTCCTGAGCAGGTTTTTCCTCGCTTATCTGATTCAGGACATCCTCAGTATCCTCAGGCTGAGTATCATTCTTATTTTGTTCAGGATTCGCCTTGTTTTCAACCTTTTCTTCTTGATTTTCTTCCATGAAATCTCCTCTAATTACCATTAAAGGTGGTTTGGTGCTCTAATACTATATAGGAAATATTATAAATGGTGTCCTCTCCCAGCTATGGATAGCATCTGGTTATTGTTCTCGGGAATGGAATTGTATCCCTGATATGGTCTAGATTAAGGAAGTATTTTACCAGTCTTTCTATTCCCAGTCCAAATCCTGAATGGGGTACAGAGCCGTATTTCCTTAAGTCAATATACCACTGGTAGTCCTTAGGATTAAGGTTGTTCTCTTCTATCCTCTGCATCAGCTCATCAAGTTTCCAGATTCTTTCGCTTCCGCCTATAATCTCACCATGTCCCTGAGGTGCAAGCAAATCATCACATAATACATACCCTGGCTTTTTAGGGTCTTCAGGCATGTAAAACGCCTTTATCTCTTTTGGAAAATGATGGACAAAAACAGGTTTTTCAAAGTCTTTTGTAAGGACAGCCTCTTCATCTGCACCAAAATCCTCACCGTGTTTCATCTTTCCTCCAAGCTCGTTAACCATATCCACCGCTTTTTCATAGTCAATTCTTTTGAAAGGAGCCTTCACCTTTGCAAGCTCCCCAGGTTCTCTTCCAACCTCTTTCAGCAGTTCTGGATGATTTTTAACCATCTTCTGCGCCACGTATTCAACCATCTTTTCCTGAAGTTCCATATTCATTTTATGGTCATACCAGGCCATTTCAGGCTCAAGATGCCAGTATTCCGCAAGATGCCTTATTGTTCTGGATTTTTCAGCCCTGAATGAAGGTGCAAGCACATACACTTTTTCAAGGGAATAAATGTATGCCTCCGCATAGAGCTGTCCGGACTGGGACAGGTAGGCTTTGTCCCCGAAATAATCAAGCTCAAACAATGTTGAACCGCCTTCGCATGCGGATTTTGTAAGAATCGGAGGAGGAAGTTCATAAAATTCTTCTTTGGAAAAGAATTCCCTCAGATAATTAACGATGTGGGACCTTCCCTCAAATATTTTTGTAAGCTTCTGGGACCTCAGCCACAGATGCCTCACATCCAGAAGAAATTCATCGCTTAAATCTTTCGAAATGGGGAAAGGCTCCCCTTTGTAAACAGTTTCAAATTTGCTTACCTTTAATTCATATCCTCCCGGTGCCCTTTCATCCTTAACAACTTTTCCGGAGATAATTGCCGAGCTTTCAACATAAACTTCATTTGATTCATTCCAGCTTTTTTCATCAACCTTGTCTTTTTTTACAGTTGCCTGTATTATTCCTGAACCGTCTCTCAGTACTGCAAAAACCATATTTCCGCTGGTTCTGTGCCGGTATATCCAGCCCCTCACAGTAACTTCCTTGTTTTCCATTTTTTTTGAAAAAATCTCTGAAATATGAACAATCATACGATGTCCTTTGTAAGAAAAAGTATATAAAATATAATGAGGTATTAACCGCATGAGGGACAAATACCTTATTGTTTTGTTTATTCTGATTATCGTTGCTGCGGGTGCAGTGCTTTTTTACTTTGAATATCTTGCTGTTCCTGAAGTAACCCAAATTATTGAGGTGCCTGAAGAAATAATTATTACTGAAGAAGTTGTTGTGGAGGAAGAGGTAGCAGTTGTTCCAGAGCCTGAACCCGATGAAGAATTAAAAGTCCAGCCTATACAAAACGGCAATTTATCCTTATTTTTTATTGATGTCGGTCAGGGAGATTCAATTCTTATTGCGGATAATTATGAATATGCTCTTGAGGACTGCGGAGACAAGAATCACGGAGAAACAGTTGTAAATTTCCTTAAACAAAGAAATATAACCGAATTGAAATATCTTTTCACTTCCCATCCGGATGCCGACCATATAGGCGGATGTGCATACGTGCTGGACAATATTAAGGTTGAGACAGTGGTGGACAACGGCGTATTCTCAAACACGCAGGCGTATGAAGATTATTATTCCAGAATAGATGACGAGGGGTATACGATTGCAAGAAAGTATGATGAGTATTATATCGGAAATTCCACAATAAAGGTTGTTTATTCTGAGACGCTTAAGGTTGAACAGAATGACAACGGGATTGTTTTGATGGTAAGCAGGGGTTCTGTAGAGGCAGTTCTTACCGGAGACTGCACAAAAGACTGCGAGAATACAATAGGTGCGAATGTTGATGCAGAGATTCTTAAGGTGGGCCACCACGGAAGCAAGTCATCCACCGGAGACCCTTTCCTTAACAGGATAGAACCTGAATTTGCGGTGATTAGTGTCGGTGAGAATAATCCCTACGGCCATCCTGCGCAGGAGGTCCTTGAACGTCTTATGAAAAGAGGCATAGAAACATTCAGGACTGATTTAAACGGGAATGTGCAGATTAAAACAGACGGAAAAAGTGTATGGGTTCTTTATGACAAGCCCGCAACTGCGGAGCAGATATTCACAGGGAGGGACTGATTATATTTAAATATATTGTGGTATATAATATATATTAATGGTTAAAGGTAGATTGTTTAAAAAACTCTGGGAAAAAATAAAAAGAAAACCCAAGCCACCTGTGAAAGTTATTCCTATTAGTGAACCTTTGATTAAAAAGGCAGCCATTATCAACACAAAAACTGGAAAACTGAAGGCAGTCTACGGGAAAGAAACAGTTTATTTCGGACGGAAGCCAACCCCCCATCTTTTTGAAAACGACAGAACGGCCTCAAGAAACCATTTTAAAATTTTGGTGATAGAAGACGGGTGGTTTATATCTGAATCCCTAAACAAAAATGGGACTAAGGTTAATGGCACTAAACTGATTCCGGATACCTATTTTAAGCTGAATCCGAATGACATAATTAAAGCCGGAAATACTGAATTGATGTTTTCATATGAGCCCCAAAATGCAGCATTGGTGGTGGGCAGTCCTGGGTTACCACCGCTTAGAGGTGTTTTGAATGATGTTGCCCAGATGAAAAGGGAATTGAGCACCCGAAAATGTTTTACTGGAAATATTTTTGATGACAGCAGGGTAACTTTGGGAGTACTTGACAGTTTTTTTAAAAAACTTGGAAATGTTCTCTGCGAGGCTTCAACTTTTGTGTTTTATTACTCAGGCCATGGCGGGTCGGCAGGTTTAGGTCTCGCTGACGGAGATTTAACTCCAAAAGACCTTTTTTCTTATCTGCATAAACTTCCAGGCAGGAAATTGGTAATCCTGGATTGCTGCCATTCTATCGTATTTACGAGTGATATCCCGGAAAGAATACTCGTATTGTCAGGCATATCTCCGGAAGAAACACTTTTTGAAGGCAATGTCACCCGTTGCGTAGGAGAAGAGAATGCCAGCCGGCATGGTTACCTTACCCGTGCAATAATAAAATATCTTCAAGATCATCCTGAATCATTCAGCATTAAGGGCATTGAGGATTCTCTTGCGGAATACCGTAAATTGAGAAATAAAAATGTGAAAGTTTTCGCAGAAGGTACTGAAATTTTTCTCAGAAGCAGGGCAGTGGATAATTAAAGTTAGAAAATTAAAAAGAAAAAGAAAGAAATTATTTTTTGGGAGTTACGTCAAGGACAACTCCTGCTGCAACCGTCTGGCCCATGTCCCTGATTGCGAACCTTCCAAGAGGTGCATACTCAGAGAATTTCTCAATCACAACCGGCTTGAGAGGCTGAATCTTTACAATTGCAACATCACCAGTTTTAATGAAGTCTGGTTTTGCCTGAAGAACCTGTCCTGTTTTGGGGTCCTTCTTTTCAAGAATCTCCACAACTCTTCCTGCAAACTGTGCAGTGTGGATGTGGAATACGGGTGTATAACCGATTGAAATTGCAGTCGGGTGGTTAAGGACAACTACCTGTGCCTTAAACTCTGCTGCAACTGTCGGAGGAGCGTCAGCCGCACCTACAACATCCCCTCTTTTAATGTCCTTTTTGTCAACACCCTTAAGGTTAAAACCTACATTGTCCCCGGGTCCCGCTTCAGTGAGTTCCTGGTGATGCATTTCAATCTTTTTTACTTCACCTTTTGCTCCTGAAGGCATAACCACAACTGGGGAATTCGGTTTCATAATTCCTGTTTCAACTCTTCCTACAGGAACTGTTCCGTGTCCCGTAATGGTGAATACATCCTGGACAGGAAGTCTCAAAGGCTTGTCAAGAGGCTTCGGGGGTACAGTAAACTCATCCAAAACTTCTACAAGTGTCGGACCGTTGTACCAGGGCATTTTATCGGATTTCTTTACAATGTTGTCTCCATTGTAGGCCGAAGTCGGGACAAATTTAATCTGGTCAACTTTGTATCCCATTCCTGCAAGAAGTTTCTTTGCTTCTTCTCTAACCCTGTTGAAATCTGCCTCGCTGTAGTTTACAGCATCCATTTTGTTCATGTTTACAATCATCTGGCTGATACCGAGAACCTTTGCAAGGAATGCGTGTTCTTTGGTCTGGGGCTGCACGCCGTCTTTTACAGATATTACAAGGCATGCCGCATCTGCCTGTGATGCACCGGTAATCATGTTCTTGACAAAGTCTCTGTGTCCCGGAGCGTCAATGATTGTAAAGTAATATTTGTTTGTTTCGAACTCTTTGTGAGCAACGTCAATGGTAACACCTCTTTCTCTTTCCTCTTTAATGGTGTCCATTACAAACGCAAATTCAAATGTTCCTTTACCGAGTTTTTCCGCTTCTTCTCTTAATTTTTTAATTGTCTGCTCAGGAATTGCTCCTGTTTCGTAGAGAACTCTACCTACACTTGTTGACTTACCGGCATCTACGTGGCCGATAAAAACAATGTTCATGTGTTCTTTTTTTGCCATATTCTAAACCTCCATTTAGTATTTTAAAATTCTGCATTCAGAATTGAGAGTAATATGTTAGGGAATTATTTTTAAAGGTTGCGATTAATAATCTCAAATTTCTTTTCTCCCTTATATCTTACTGCCCCTGTTTTGGGATAGTTTGGAAATTTGAATAGTGTGTTGTCTTTGATTGTTTTTGTTTTAAATTTTCTTGTTGCTGAGATAACAATGCTGAACAGTTTTCCCTTGTGGTATATTACTTCTGCATCCCATTCTCCGCTGTTT
>JAFGQX010000029.1 GCA_016935455.1 Microcaldota archaeon | reverse complement strand
GTGAGTAATTTAACTGCACTTTACAAACTTTATACAAATGCACAAGATGAGGAAAAAGTAATGGCGGAAAATGCACTTTTAACAGGTGTTAAAAAAGCAGCCAGTTATGTAAGGGGAAGTAAGATAGAAGAACTTCTTAGTGCTCTTAAAAAAGACGGGGCAACAGAGCTTGCCGAAAAAGTTACAGAAATTGAAAAAGATGTTTACCAAAAAGCAATGGAATATCTTCTTTCATTAAGAAAATTTTCATCACAAAAAGGATTTCCCAAGCCACCCAAAGGACTCCCAAAATCAGAACCAAAAAGAAAAATTACAGTATAATTTCCTTTTTATTAAAACCCCAACTTTTTTAAATATCACCTCAGAGGTATTTTCAAGGTGATTGGTTTGGCAAAAAAACCCACAGTTGAAAAAGTCAGCAAGGAGTATGGGACAAAATACGGTCATTATTTATTCCTTGCAGGAGTACTGCTTGCTCTTTTGGTAGGAGCGTTTTCCAGTTTTTTAGGCGACTATACTGCAAGTGCATTTGGAATTCTTGCACTGCTTGGTCTGCTGGTTGGATTTCTAAACATCTCTGAAAATGAAGTGGTTCCTTTTCTGGTATCCGCAATTGCAATAGTAAGTGCAAGTGCTGCAATTTCATCAGCCCTTGCTCCGCTTTCTGTGATCCCCGGAATGGACCAGATAATCCCGCCGGTTGTAGGTTTTGTATCTGCAATAGCATTCTTTGTTGCTCCTGCAGCTGCAATAGTTGCTTTAAGAACAGTCTGGAGTCTTGCACAATCCAGAAGATAATTTTTTCTTTTTTATTTTTCCTTAATACCTAAATGCTTCTATGGGACTCAGCTTTGCAGCTCTTCTTGCAGGAAACACGCCTGCTGCAATACCCACACCAACAGCAAACAAAAGGGCGAAAACGGTAAGCTGAAGAGACACATAAGTTACTATTCCAAAGGTGCTTACAACATATGCAACCCCATACCCCAATAATATGCCGATTAGTCCGCCTATAAGCCCCATTGTTCCTGACTCAATAAGAAATATCATCTGCAAATCCCAGTCGCTTGCTCCCACTGCCTTAAGAACTCCGATTTCCTTAACTTTTTCCATTACGCTCATAAACATCGTATTTGTAATTCCTATTGCACTCACCACTGATGCAATCATCGCAATAAGAAGGAGAAATGTGCTCACGATATCAAGTATTGAACCTATAATCTCATTCATATACTCTGCAGTAATAACTGAGAAATCCTTGTCATCTTCAGATACTTTATGTGATTTCATCAGTTCATATTCAACTGATTCTTTTAATTCTTCAGCATTATAACCCTCATCAATCTGTATAAGTATCATTGAAACTTCCCCTTTTGCAAGTTCTGAACCGAATACTTCCACACCCTGGTCAAAAGGGATGTATATTGCACTGTCATCGCTTTGAGACATTGAACTCCCTATTTTTTTCATTATTCCGACCACGCGGTATTCCTCATTATTGATTTCCATTTTATTTCCTACATCCACTTTATTTTTGCCGAACATAAGGTTTGCCGCATCATTTCCGAGATATACCACTCTTTTTTCATTATCGCTGTACACCCTCCCCTTAACCGGATAATACATTTCCTCCCAGATATCAAATATGTTTGAATCCATTCCGTAAATGGTTGCAGTTATTTCCTTTCCCTTGAATTCAACATTCGCCCTTCCGTAAACTGCTTTTGAAACTGAAACCACCCCAGGTATCCCCTCAATATTCTCCGCATCTCTTTCATAAAGTTTTCCGCTGGAAGACCTTCCGGTTGGGGTTCCGACATAAGAAGCAAGACCTCCTGATTCAATATTAACCGGAATAACAAACATCTGGTTGGAACCGAACTGGTCAAGCTGGTCCTGTATGTCCTTTCTGAGCCCGTCTCCTATGGAAACTATTGACACTATTGTTGTGATTCCTATAATTATCCCGATGATTGTAAGCCATGAACGCAGCTTCCTTTTACGGAGGCTCCCAACAGCATACAAAATAGTGTCGTCAAGTCTCATTTACTCATACCTCAAAGATTCCATAGGCGAAACTTCTGCAGCTTTTCTCGCAGGAAGTGTCCCGGATACTGCGCCGACTATAAGTGAAAAGAAAAGGCCTCCGATAAGTATGTCTACTCCTATATAAGTCGTTATTCCGAAAAGGTTAATCACTGAAAGAATAGCCGCCCCGATAATTATCCCTGCAATTCCCCCAACGAGTCCCATCAAAGAAGACTCAAGAAGGAACAGATTGAGGATATCGTTATCTTCTGCGCCGATTGCCTTAAGCACCCCTATTTCCCTTCTCCTCTCAATAACATTCATAAACATAGTATTGGATATCCCTATTCCCCCGACAAGAAGTGAAACAATTGCAATTGAGCCGAGAAAAACTGCCAATACGGAAGTTACGCTTTCCAGCTGTTCATTTACAAATTCCGGGCTTATCACTCCGAAATCCTTTTCATCCAGGCTAACCCTGTGGGAAGCCGCAATTTCCTCTTCAATCCTTTCGGTTACTTCCTTGACGTCAAATCCCTCTTTGATTAAAATCCGTATTGCGGAAAGCTCATTTTCCCCCAAACTTTCGCTGAAAAGGTCCTTTCCATCTTCAAAATTAATAAAAATAGAACTATCAGAAGGCCCGAAACTTGACCCCATCTCCTTCATTATCCCTACAATTCTGAACTTTTTTCCTCCGATTGTAAGATAACTGTTTATTCCCGGATTTTTTTCAAAAGTTCCGTCAGCTATTTTGTTTCCAATCACTACTGAATGCCTCTCATTCTCTTCAAGGAACCTTCCTTTTTCCAGCTCAACACTGGTTGTTTCCAGAAACATATCCGGCTCTATTGCTGTTACCTGTGCGCTTATCTCCTCATCTTTGAAGGCTACACTCGCCCCTCCATAAACAACTTTTGAAACCAGTTCAAGCTCGGGGATTCTTCCCAATCTGTCAATATCTTTTTCGTACAGCCTTCCCGAACTTGGAAGGAAACTTGCCTGTGCGTATTCTGCCTGTCCTGCCTGTGCAAGAGAATACGGGATAACAATTATCGTCCTGGGATTAAAACTCTGGAGCTCGGATGTCACTTCATTGGAAAGGCCCTGCGCAAGCCCGATTAAAATTACTACCGAACTTATACCTACAACTATCCCCAGCATTGTCAGCCATGACCTTAGCTGGGTTCTTTGTATATTTTTAAAAGAATAAAAAATAAGGTCCTGAAACCTCATTTCTTTTTACCTCTAAATTTGAAGTACCACACAAGAATTCCGGCAATTGCCAAAAGGATAATCCAGAATATAAGTCCGCCGTCTCCGGTGGACACCATACCCTTTATTATAATATCCTTGGTTTCAATTACCTCTTTCCACTCTCCTGAAAGGTCCCTGTAATTTATGATAATTTTTAGGGGATAAGCTCCTTCATACCCTTCCTTTACCTTTATCTTGAACTGAACAGTGCTGAAGTCATCATTCTCCAGTCCGCCTATATATTCACTCTGCTGGACCTCAAGAAGTTCAAATGCATCTGATTCAATTTCTACATCTACATTCTCTATCTTATATGAACCCAGATTTGATACAAGAACTGAGAGGGTATGCTCCTGTCCTGAGATTAAAGGTGCAGGTTTTGCTTCCAGATATATTCCAACTTCAGCATCAGAAGTTATTGTGATGGGAATACTTACAGTATCTGTTTTGGTTTCGCCGTCTTCTTTCCATTCCAGATTGACATCCACATTGTTTACTCCCGGGCTTAGTGAAACAAATATTGGGATTGACACTGCGATATCCTCGCCGACCCCTAAGTTTCCTACTTTTATTTCGCTTGTCTCTTTGGGTTTTACATCATCGGATTCAAAGCTGATTTTCAGTTCATTCAGAGGAATGTTTCCGATATTCCTTAGTGTCATTTTAAGAACACTGTCCTTATTTGTTATCACTTCTGAATTTTGTATAAAAAGGATATCTGCACCTTCCTTGTTTACAGTTATCTTAAGTGTTTTTGTTTCCGAGATTTCATTTCCAAGCTCGTCGTCGTACGTAAACAGCAGCTGCAGGTCGTTTACTCCGTCTTCAGCACTCCTGCTGTCTAGATTAAGCACTACTGTTGTTTCCTCATCCACATTTCCTACAAACACCTCGTCAGTTCCGGCAAGTGCAAAATCTCCCTGAGGCTTGATTCTGAGATTTTTTGCAGAACCCCCGTCATTTTTAATTGTGATTGAGAGGGTATCTGTCTCCTCAACATTCTTTTTGTCTGCACTGAGAGTGAATATTGGTTCATTTACAACATTTACGGTAACTGTTCCGAATACTGCATCGGTTGTCTGTGAAAGAAGCTTTATTGAAACTAAATATGAACCGCTTTTTGCATATTCCTCAACCTTAAACGGAACAGATACTGAGGTTGAGCTTCCGCTTGCCATATCTCCTAAACTCAGGGAACTCTGCACATCCAGAGGACCCTGCGGATAAAGATAAACATATACTCCGCTTGCCTTTACTCCTGCAGTTGCAGAATTTGAAACAGTAAATGTTATGGAGCCGGAGCCCCCAGGTTTAATTGAATCCGGGGAAACGCTTGCTGTTGTAACACCCAGGCTTGCCATCACTAATCCCAAAATCATCAGAGCAAAAACTAATTTTTTCATTTTATTCACCGTCGTGCAAAACACCGTCTTTAATTCTCAGTCTTTTTTCCGCCACACGGGCGACATATTCGTCATGCGTGATTATAACAAGTGTTCTTCCTTCTTCTTTATGAAGCTTTTTAAAAATATCCAGAACATCCTTCCCGGTCTGCGAGTCCAGATTTCCAGTAGGTTCATCTGCAAGTATTACTTCCGGGTCATTTGCAAGGGCCCTTGCTATCGCAACTCTCTGCCTCTGCCCGCCCGACAGCTGGGAAGGCAGGTTATCTAATTTGTCTCCGAGCCCGAGGTCTTCAAGAATTTTCGTTGCCTTCTTTCTTCTTTTTTCCCTGCTCAGTCCGGCTATCATCATAGGAACCTCAACATTTTCAACAGAGCTTAAAGTCTGAATCAAATTAAAAGTCTGAAATACAAAACCAATTCTTTCCCTCCTTACTCTTGCTCTCTGGTCGGAGTTCATATGCGCGGTTTTTATTCCGTCTATTATTATCTCTCCTCCAGTGGGTTCGTCAAGAAGCCCCATCATATTAAGCAGGGTGCTTTTTCCGCTTCCGCTGGGACCTACAACTGCAATAAAATCGTTGTCAAATACCTTAAGGTCGGCATCCTTAAGTGCAGTGAACACACAATCCCCCATACCAAAGCACTTCTGTACGTCCCTCAGTTCAATTACAGGATTCTCCTTTTTACTCATCCGTTCATCTCCTCAACATACATATTTAACATTATGTATTTATTGAAGTTTTACATTATTTCTTGAATAATATTAAAAAAGGTGTTGTTATGGACAAAGGAGAAAATTATGAAGTAAAGGATATCTCCCTTGCAGAGCAGGGAAGAAAAAATATTGCACTTGCAGAGGAAATGATGGGTGCACTGATGAAGGTGAGGGAAAGATTTGAAAAAGAGAAACCTCTTGAAGGGCAGACTGTCGGACTTGCACTGCACGTTACCAAAGAAACTGCCGTTCTTGTAAGAACGTTAATTGCAGGCGGAGCAAAGGTTTCAATAACCGGCTGCAATCCGCTTTCCACGCAGGATGATGTTGCAGCGGCTCTTGCCGAAGAAGGAGTAAATGTTTATGCATATAAAGGAGAATCAAACGAGGATTATTACAGATATATAGGATATATAATAGACAGCAGGCCCACAATAACCATTGACGACGGCCTTGACCTTGTCACCAAAATACACACCGACCATCCGGACCTTATTCCCGGAATAATCGGCGGATGCGAGGAAACAACAACAGGGGTTATCCGCCTTCACGCAATGGTGGATGACAAAGCACTGAAATATCCGATGGTTGCGGTGAACGACAACAAAACAAAGCATCTTCTGGACAACTATTATGGAACTGGTCAGTCCACAATGGACGGCATTTTAAGAGCAACAAATCTTTTAATCGCCGGAAAAACATTTGTGGTGGGCGGATATGGAGACTGCGGAAAGGGAGTTGCACTAAGGGCAAAAGGGCTGGGAGCAAATGTAGTTGTAACCGAGGTTGACCCGTTCCGCGCACTTCAGGCATCCCTTGACGGATACAGGGTTTTGCCTATGAACGAGGCTGCAAAAACAGGAGATATTTTCCTTACAGTTACGGGAGACAAAAATGTAATCACAATGGACCATGTAAAATTAATGAAATCCGGAGCAGTTCTTGCAAATTCAGGGCACTTTGACGTTGAGATTGACAAAAGCGCGCTTGAAAAAGATTCAAAGAAAACAAGAGTAAGGCCTTATATGGACCGCTACGATATGTCTTCAGGAAAACATATTTATCTCCTTGCAGAAGGAAGGCTTGTTAATCTAGGAGCGGCCGAGGGCCATCCTTCTGAAGTGATGTCCACCTCTTTCTGCGGCCAGTCTCTTGCATGCGAATATCTTGTTAAAAACAAGGGAAAGCTTGAAAACAGGGTTTATGTTCTTCCTGAAGAGATAGACAAAAAAATCGCAGAACTTCAGCTTGAAGCAATGGGAATTGTCCACGACAATCTTACAAATGAGCAGGAAAAATACCTCCACGAATGGAAAGAGGGGACCTAATCCCCTTTATAAATCTTGTTTTTCTTAATAGGATAGATTCTATGAATAAATATGAAAAACTTCTTGACAATATTTATGAAAACCTGCCCGAGGAAACCGGAAGCGGGGAGCGATTTGAATTTCCTGAATTTGATTCTTTTATAGAGGGAAACAAAACAATAATCACCAATTTTGAGGCTGTAGCAAACAAACTGAGAAGGGAAAAACAGCTTCTTTTAAAATTCCTTTCCAGAGAACTTGCAACACCCATAACTG
>JAFGQX010000028.1 GCA_016935455.1 Microcaldota archaeon | reverse complement strand
TTCTGCGGAGCTTGAATCCCTTTTAAATGATTTAGAAAAAGGCGAGATGCAGTTCCAAAAAGATTTAAACATGGCTCCTCCGTGGCTTAAGCTTGAGGATAAATATGCACAGATACTGCTTACTGAACCCCTTAGAAAGTTCACTGAGAGCGGGCACAACCCAGCTATGCTTAAAAATATCTCCAGGTTCTTCCCTCTTGCAAGATGTATTTCACTGCTAAAAATCATGCAGGATTCTTCTATTGAAGAAATGAAATCCAAATCAAAAGAATTTGAAACCAGACTAAAAGATTTTATGAAAGAAAATCCTGCATTAGTAAAAGCGGAAACCAGTATAATGAAAGACCTCAATGAAAAATCTCTTGGCAAACTCGAAGATTTCATTGATGAAAAATCAGACCTTGAATTAAGCACCAATATAAATGATTCTTTAAAGGAACTCAATAAAACAATTTCAAAATATGAGAAGGAAAAAAGGATCACAGGTTTAACCGTTTCACTTCCGATTCAGGTCAATCTTAAGAGCTATTCAAAATCAGTTGAATCTGTTATGGAAGAAATCCAGTCTTATCTGAAATCTCCAAGTGAAGAAACATTAACCAAATTGTTAAACACTTTCAAAGGCCTTTCAATTTCAATTAGTATTCTAAACAACGACCTTGTCAATCTTAAACAAAATCTGGAAACTCTGAGAGACAATATAGAAACGGGTGCGGTTATTTTTAAATCAGATGAAGAAAAAATGGAAATGCTGGAAGAGCTGGACCCTGACAATATGGACAGTTTAATCTCATATATTGAAGAAATGACTGAAGAACTTGCAGAGGTCTCCGGTTATTCAAGTGAAACCGGCAAGGAAGCAGTAAAATCCTTGTTCCTTCAGAAAACAATTGATTCTTATTCTCTTTAATTTTGCCTTCTAAAAATCTCTCTCCAGAATAAATATTCCTCCAGAGTTTTATGGTCAATTTTTTGAGTGAGTTTATATCTCTTAACCGGTTTTCTCAAATCCTTGGGAATAGTTTTTCCTTTCACAAATTCCTTTACTGCCTGTTCAATGGAGGTAATTTTTCTTTCTTCAAGTGCAACCATCCTAATCCCGTTCAAATAAAGAACTGCATCCTTGTGCGCCTTCCTGAAATTATCCAGATTCTTTTCCCTGAATATTGCAGGCCCCAGAACAGGTATTCTGGGAGGGAGTTCCTTTTCAAGAGTCTCAACCAGCATAATAATATTCTCCCCAGTATCCCGCATATAATAATCCAAAACAGTGAAATCCCTTTCCTGAAGGTACTTGACCATCTGCTTTCCAAATCTTCTTAGTTCCCCCCACAGTATGTCATCAACCAAATCCGGGCGGGGGAACGAGAGGAAAAATAAATTTGCATGCCTTTTAAGGAACAGTTTTTTTCTTTTCGGGCTCATTTTTATATTCTTAAAAAAACTTTCCGAAGGCTTTTTCAAAAAAAGCCTTGAAAGAAGTATAAAGCGGTTAATTACTTCATCTGATACAACTGCAGACACATCTCTGTTGGGATCCACAGGGTCAACTACTGTAATATTTTGGGTGGAAAATTTCCTTGCAATTTCCTCATCTCGCTTATAGTATTTTTCAATATCAATAACTACCGGGAATTCCCATCCGGAAGCCGCCTTAAGCAGGTTATCAAAACCCCCGTAATGAATAATCAAAAGCTCGCACAGATACCCTGAAAAACCCTGAACCCTTATTTCGGCCCCGTATAAATCATGGACTTTTAAAAACTGTTTTAAAAGAAGGACATCGTCCCTGTTTTTTTCGGTTATCTTCTCACGCACATATCCGGTATGAAGAACTGACCTGTCAACTGCAGAAGCCCTTTCCTCGATATATGTTATGTTATATGCCGGAACAACATCAATCTTTCTTCCGTATACATAGAGCCTGACATAGGGGTGTTCTGCGTATTTTATCTCCCGTCTGCTTTTGGGAAATGCTTTTTTAACGGCTTTTTCCACAATCTTTTTTAGTTCCTTTTTATCTACCGTTTTAGGCACAAGAACAAAAACGTCAATATCTTTTGAATCTTTAAGATAAGTCCCCTTGGATATTGAGCCGGTGAAAGAAATCCTGAATTCGGGAGGAAGAACCTCGGAAAGTTTATCCTTAATCCTTCCGGCAATCTCCATATCCCCTTCCACATCTTTTTTTGAAGGTTTAATTTGTTTGAGAACCTTCTTTTTAATTTTAGGAAACCCCATGAAAAACTATTAAAATAATAAGGAATTAAAGACTATCATGAGACGAATCCTCCTGCTATCTGCAGTCCTTATGGTGCTTTCCGGCTGTGTCACTGAAACTGAATTTTCTTCAGTATCCAAGGAATCAGCCGCCGATTTTCAGTCTTTTGATTTTGACGGCAACGGAATAGTTGATGCTTATTCATATATCTCCAACACCTATTCTCCTGAAGGAACCTCAGTAACCCTTCAGAGAACTGTGCTTGCAAGTGCAGAAAGAGAATCTTCGGGTATTTCCTTTGAAAATATAAGTTTTACGAATGCACAGGAAATAAAAATGGAATATAACAACCTGGTAGAGTCTTCGCAGGAGGAATTTGATGTATGCTCTTCCAAGCTCGGACTCCAGAATGTCCAGTGCCCAGATGAAAACACATGCGTAAAGATATGTTCTTCATACTCTCCCGTCTGCAGAAGAGTGTCGGAGGATTATCCTGACATTTTGGGACCGTCAATACTTTCATTCCAGAAAAACAAGATTGATTCAGTAAACAAAATAGACTCAATGAAAAACAAAATATTTTCTGTGGAGATGCTCTCCCCAGCACAGCTTGAGGACCTTGCAGATGACCTTGTGGATTTGAAAAACAGCATCACTGCACTTTATACGAATCCGCTTTATCTTGTGGAGGGTCCGGCAATCTGCACTTATTCGGAAACCCCCCTCAAAATACTTGACCAGATGTCTGAGAAGATAGCAGGAATCTCAACAATTGACAAGGAATATGAATATACTGTTTTGATAAGAATCCAGAACAAGGACAACAAGCAGTCTTATGAGGATATTTTTGTAAAGGATGTTGTCCCTGCAGAATACACATCCGGTTCTCTTTACTCAACCCAGAATATAAAAATAGAGGGCGATGCAGTTTTCTGGGATGCTGTAAGGCCGTACGGTGATGAGACCAGATATGCAGTTTATACCTTCAAATCCTCAACACCGCCGCAGGACATCGCGTGGAACAAGGCATCAGTGAAAATAAAAAGCCTTGACCTGAGCATACTTGCCTTTTCATTCTCTGTTTTTGACTTTTTTATAATCTCAGGTGATTACTATCTTTCGCTTTCAATGGCGGTTTTGTTACCTGCAGTTATTTTTGTTGTAATAATCAACATCCTGCTTTTCGCATTTTTCTACCTGCGCGCAAAGCTGGAAAAGAAATCCCAGTACCGCGCGGTAAAAGACTTTGTGGGTGTCACAAACCCCAACTGGAGAAAAGACATCATCTTCGGAGCGGTGCTTTTCTTGGTGGGTTCGGGATTAAGTTTCTTCACTGCGGTAACAGACGGTGAGCTTGTAATCCCGAATGCAATTAATTATATTCTCACGGATTATGTCGGTTTAATCTCCACTTTCTGCATTGTTTTTGGAGGGGTTACAGTGTATCTGGGCCTCCAGTCCAAAATAAAGGAGATGCTTCTCCAGTCAACATACCGGGTGACAATTCAGGAAGACAAAGAGGCAGCGCTTTCAAATCTTGCAGACCTTAAAGAAAAATCAGCCGAACTTAAAAAATTCATTGATGAGCTTTCAAAAGAAGAGTTTGACATAAGCGATGCATACCGGGTTTACACTTCAATACCTTTGAAAAAAATAAACACTCTTGCTGAGAAAAAAGACACATCTGAAAATGTGGAAGTAATGAAACTTCTCAATATGGTTGAAAATGCAGTTGAACTTTTAAAAGAGAAAAAGGAAAATGCCGAGCAGAGCTGGCAGAGCTGGGAAAATTATATTTCCAAACAGCTGGAAGACAAGGAAGACCTTTATGTTTCAACGCTTATTACTATCCCGAGTTCCTTGAGGCTCTGGGCTGTTAATAGATATATCCAGAAGCATCTTGAAGAAGGTCTTGCTCTTGAAGGGGAATTAATTAGAAAAAAAACCCTTTCACCTGAAGCAATGACTGCCGCCCTAATAAAGGAAGGCCTGATTAAAGGTGCGGTCGTTCTTAAGGATTCAAAGCCTGTTTTATCCCTTCTTTCAGCGGGCAGCAAAAACATTACAACAGCACTCACCATAAAACTGATATCCTATCTTAAAACCTTCCTGAAAAAGCGAAACCAAAAGGAATATAAATATTTGATGGGTATAGGTAATAGCAATGCTTTCATTCTCGTAAAATCAGGAGAAACAGAGTCCCTTATCCTTTGCGAAAAGGGGAAGTTTAAGGAAGCATTTGAAAGATGGAAACAAACACTGAAGAGGTTTTAATTTAGGTGCTTTAAAACATGGTTGAAGAGCTTGATTACTCAGCTGCAGATATACAAATTCTTGAGGGATTAGAAGGAGTCAGGAGAAGGCCTTCAATGTATATCGGTGATACAGGAAAGCGCGGCCTCCACCATCTGATTTACGAGGTAACTGACAACTCTATAGACGAAGCAATGGCTGGTTTCTGCAAAAATATAGAGATCATCCTGAAACCTGACGGTTCAGTCAGCGTAAGAGATGATGGAAGGGGAATCCCGACGGAGATTCACAAGGCAACCGGCAAATCCGCCCTTGAAATAGTTACAACTGTGCTCCACGCCGGAGGAAAATTTGAAAAAAAAGCCTACCAGGTAAGCGGGGGACTCCACGGAGTTGGGATATCAGTAGTTAATGCGCTGAGCGAATGGATGGAGGCGGAGATCCACAGAGGAGGAAAAACATATTTTCAGAGATATTCAAGGGGAATACCTGAAAAAAGTGTTGGGATTACAGGGGATACTGAGTACCGGGGCACAATAATAAGATTCAAGCCGGACCAATCAATTTTCCAGACACTTGAATTTGATTATGATTATCTTTCCGAAAGACTGAGAGAGCTTGCATTCCTAAACAAAGGAGTAAGGATACTTCTAAGGGATGAAAGAACCGACGAACCGAAAGAAACTGAATTTTTTTATGAAGGGGGCCTTTCACAGTTTGTGGAATATCTTAACAGGGCAAAGAACAGGCTCCACCAGCCGTTTGTTTTTGAAAAAGAAAGCTCAGGGGTGAGTATGGAATATGCAGTCCAGTACACCGATGCATACTCCGGAAATGTTTACAGTTTTGTTAATAACATTAAAACAATAGAGGGCGGGACCCACGTTACCGGATTTAAATCTGCACTAACCCGCTCAATAAACGATTATATAAAGAACGAGAAAATATCAAAAAGAAAGGCAGGGGGGGATGATGTCCTGGAAGGCCTTACAGCAGTAATCAGCATTAAAATTGCAGACCCCCAGTTTGAAGGGCAGACAAAAACAAAACTCGGAAACAGCGATGTTAAGGGCATCGTGGACAGCCTTGTGTATGAGTCCCTTAAGACTTATTTTGGAGAGAATCCGAATATTGCAAAGACCATTATACAGAAAGTTTTAAGTGCAATTGAAGCAAGGGAAGCAGCCCAGAAAGCAAAAGAAGTAATAAGAAGAAAAACTGTTTTTGAGACGAGCATCCTTCCGGGCAAACTTGCCGACTGTTCAGAGATAGACCCGCAGAAAACAGAACTTTTCATAGTTGAAGGTGATTCGGCAGGAGGAAGCTGCAAGCAGGGAAGAGACAGAAAATTCCAGGCGATACTTCCTTTAAGGGGAAAGATACTCAATGTTGAAAAGGCTCCAATACATAAAGTATTCAAGAGTGATACAATTAAGTCCACAATCCTCTCTCTTGGATGCGGAGTCGGGGATGATTTTGACATAAACAAAATCCGTTATCATAAGGTAATCATAGCAACTGATGCGGATGTGGACGGTTCTCATATAAGAACCCTCCTTCTCACGCTTTTTTACAGATATTTCAAGCAGATTATTGAGGCCGGCTATCTTTATGTGGCCCAGCCCCCGCTTTATAAGATTAAAAAGGGAAAAACTGAAAAATATGCTTACAATGATGCACAGCTGAAGGAAGTAATCGCGGAGCTCGGCGACCCCGTTTCAATCCAGAGATACAAAGGTCTTGGTGAAATGAACCCGGAACAGTTATGGACAACAACTATGGACCCGGAGACAAGAACGTTAAAGAAAGTGACAATTGAGGATGCGATGCAGGCTGATGAATTGTTTACAATCCTTATGGGAAGCGATGTCGGCCCGAGAAGGGAATTTATAGAGAAATACGCGGCGCAGGTTAAAAATCTGGATGTGTAGGTGTTTATTTGTCAAATATAATTGAAGAACCCATTGAATCCGATATGAAAAATTCGTATCTTGATTATGCAATGAGCGTTATAGTTGGACGTGCACTTCCGGATGCGAGGGACGGATTAAAGCCTGTTCACAGAAGAATTCTTTATTCAATGTATGAACTCAGTAATTTTCATAACAAGCCTTACAAAAAAAGCGCAAGAATCGTGGGTGAAGCTTTGGGTAAATACCACCCCCACGGAGATGCCGCTATTTATGATTCTCTTGTAAGAATGGCGCAGGATTTCAGCCTGAGGTATACTCTTGTTGACGGGCAGGGAAATTTTGGAAGCATAGACGGAGACCCGGCAGCGGCGATGAGATACTGCATAACTGGAGATTCGTTAATCCTCACTGACGAAGGGATACTTCCTATTGAAGAGATATCTGGCAAAAAAGAAGAAAAAATAAAACTTAAAATCTTGTCATTCGCAGGCAAAAAAAATAATGCTTCACGTTTCTTCAATTCAGGAAAACATAAAATTATCAAACTTAAAACAAAACTGGGATACAGCATAAGCGGTTCACATAATCACCCATTAATGTGCTGGACATTAAAAGACGGAGTTCCAAGAATAGAATGGAAGTTTCTTGAAAAAATAAAGATAAATGACATAGTCCTGCTAAACCGGAGCAGTTCATTGTTTTCTAAAAGCGATTTAAATCTAAATTGTTTTAAGCCAAAGTTAAAAAGAACTAAAAAAATAAAACTTCCTTCTAAAATGAATCCCGAACTTGCATTTTTATTGGGTGCTCTTGTCTCAGAGGGTTCTTTTCACCAGCAGAAAATTCTTTTCTCTAATTCAGATATGCAATTTTATAATAAGGTTAAAGAAGCAGTTTACAGCCAGTTTAAAAACATCCAATTATATGAACGAGAAATTTCCGGAAATTGTTTGGAATTTTCTATCTACCACCAAGAAGCAGTGTCATTCCTGAAAAATATAGGTTTAAAAGAAGAGAAATCAAACAAAAAAAGAATTCCTTTTTCTGTTCTGCGTTCTTCTAAAAAATCAGTCTCAGAATTTTTAAAAGCATTATTCGAAGGAGACGGTTCAGTATTATTCAAAACTGACAAAAGGCATGGAGGAGAAAGTATTGAACTCACATACAATTCAAAAAGCATTTTGCTCATAGAGCAATTAAAGACGGTTTTGCTGAATTTTGGGATAATAACGACATCACCCTATAAAGACAAAAGAAATAACTGCTTTAAATTAATAATCTCCGGACAGAATTCAATTAGCAGATTTAAAGACCAGGTAGGTTTCTTTTCCCAGAGAAAAAAATCAATTCTTTCAAAGGTTAAAACCCTGAATAAAAACAGAATGAGCAAAAATGATTTCATTCCATACATAAGCATTTATCTGAGAAGAAAATATGGCGAATCTTTTGTAAAAAAACATAATTTTGACAGATATCCCAATCTGGAAAAGAATTATAAAAAATTAATAAAAATTGTTGACAAGAAAGACAAGGAACTGATTGATTTTCTATTAAAAAATAAATATCTATTTGATGGTATCAAAGAACTTTCAAGACCCAAACAGAAGGAAACAGTTTATTCTGTCCGCGTAGACAGCAGATGCCATTCTTTTATTGCCAATGGTTTTGTCAACCATAATACGGAAGTAAGAATGGACAAAATCGCGGAAGAGATACTTAAGGATATTGAAAAGGAAACTGTTGATTTTACACCCAATTTTGACGGCACACTAAAAGAACCTACTGTCCTGCCTTCAAGAGTTCCTAATCTCTTAGTAAACGGTTCTTCTGGAATTGCTGTGGGAATGGCGACCAATATCCCGCCCCACAACCTTACTGAAGTAGTTGATGCACTAATTGCAGTTATTGAAGGCGCCGGAGAAGACCAGATTCTAAACATGGTGCAGGGACCCGATTTCCCTACAGGCGGAATAATAATGGGGAAAAAGGGAATATTTGAAGCCTACAAAACCGGAAAAGGAATAATAAAACTCAGGGGGAGGGCGGAAATAGATGAAAAGAAAAACATGATACGCGTAACTGAAATCCCCTACCAGGTGACAAAAACATCAATAATTGATTCTGTCGTAAATGCAGTAAAAGAAAAAAAGATTGAAGGAATAAGGGGAATACACGACCGTTCGGACAAAGACGGAATAGAACTTCTTTTTGAACTTAAGAGGGATGCAGATCCGGAAGTAGTTCTTAACCAGATTTACAAATATTCCCCTCTTGAGTCCAGTTTTGGAATAATTAACCTCGTTCTTGTTGACAATCAGCCCAGGTGCCTGCCTCTAAAAGAGCTTCTGGATAATTTCATAGAATTTAGAAAAGAAATTGTGACAAAGAGATGCGAATTTGAATTGAGGGAAGCACAGGAAAGGGCGCATATTCTTGAAGGCCTCAAGATTGCACTGGACAATATTGATGATGTGGTTGACCTTCTTAGAGGTGCGAAAGATGCAGTTCAGGCAAAAGACCAGCTCATCGTAAAATATGCGCTGAGTGAAAAACAGGCAAAAGCAATACTTGATATGAAGCTCAGCAAGCTAATTTCGATGGAAAGGCAGAAACTGCTGGACGAGTATGACGAGCTTCTGAAAAAAATAAAAGGACTGAAAGAAATCCTTGCAGATATAAACAAACTTCTTGAAGTAATCAAAAAAGAGCTTGAAGAAGTAAGGAGCATGTACGGAGACAAGAGAAAAACAGAGATTTCCGAGTTTGAAGGCGAGGACATATTCATTGAAGATTTGATTCCGGATGACGAGGTTGTTGTAACAATAACCGGCAGAGGATACATAAAACGGGTTCTCCTTGATGAATACCGCGCACAGCAGAGAGGGGGGAAAGGAGTAATAGGCACGGAAACAAAAGATGAGGATATAGTAAGCGATGTTCTTGTAACTAGAAATCACAACTATCTTCTTTTCTTTACAGACAAGGGGCAGGTTTACTGGCTTAAAACATACAGAATCCCAGAAGTGGGAAGATATTCTGCAGGAAAGGCAATCATCAACCTTCTTGAACTTCAGGGTAAAGATGAAAAAATAACTGCATGGCTTCCAGTAAAGGAATTCAGCGAAAATGAATATCTTGTAATGGTAACGGAAAAAGGCGTGGTTAAGCGGACTTCCCTGAGCAATTTTTCAAGGCCTAGAAGAACAGGCATAAGGGCAATCACCCTGAGAGAAAATGACCAGCTAATAAAAGTAATAAAAACCCCTGGAAACAGCGAAATATTTATCGCAACAAAGAACGGCCAGAGTATAAGATTCAGCGAAACGGATGCAAGAGAAATTGGAAGAACCGGAATGGGGGTTATCGGAATAAGACTAAAAGGAGACGACAAGGTTGTCGGTTCGGCAGTATGCACAAGGCCTTCAGTCATTACAATAACAGAGAATGGTTTCGGAAAAAGAACTTCTATTGATGAATACAGGATTCAGGGGAGAGGCGGTTCGGGAATAATTAATATCAAAACCGCAGGAAGAAACGGCCCGGTGGTTGATGTCTTCTGCGTAGGTGATGACGACCAGATTATAATTATGAGCAACAAGGGACAGGCAATAAGAGTTCCCGTCTCTGGAATATCCGTAATAGGAAGAAATACCTCCGGAGTCCGTATTTTAAGACTTAAAGAAGGAGAAAAAGTGGCTTCATTTGCAGTAATACGGGGCGAAATAATAAAAGAAACAGAAAGCTGATTTTATTCACTCTCAATTCTCGGTGCAAGGTAATAAACTGCTTTTGCACCTTTGATTTCATATTCCAGTTTAAGTGGTTTGTCTGTTTCAAGATATACTTTTATGTTCTCCTGAGGCCTGCTTGCTTTTACTATGTCCTCAAGATACTGCAGCGGAAATGTTGAGCGTGCGCCTTCGCCCTGCACTTCAATTTTAGAGACTTCCTCGCCTTTAAGAAATTCCGCCTTCATATTTCCTGAATCCCCCCTTACTTCAATTCCGAACATTTCAGGAGTTAGTATAAGTTTCACATGCGAGCTTACCAGTTTTGCATCCTTAAGTGATTCTTTGAATGAATCCGAATTTATCTCCGCTTTGTTTTCATATTCTATTTTTGGTTCTTTCTGAATCCCCCCGCTTAAATCAAGAAGAGGTATTTTGAATGTCCTTTTTCTCTTGTTTCCTATAAACTGCACAACCAGCCTCCCATCTTCAATTGTCAGGTGGGCTTCCTCGTCTTTTTTTCCTCTTGAAAGAACCGAGCTGAACTGGGAGATATCAATCCCTATTTTTTTCTCTTCGGATATTGAGTATTCTTTGAAAGCACTCTTCGGCATACTGAATGATATCATGGATATCTGGGAAGGGTCCATTGCCCTAAGGGTTAGTCCGTCATTAGTTACCTCAAACAGTCCTTCCTCTACAAGACTTACTATTGAATCTACAGCTGATTTAAGTGATGGAGCTTCCTCCGAAATGATTTTCATAAAACCACCTTATCAAAATATCTTATTGGAAACCGTTTAAAACAGTTGTGTCTTTTGTTTTTCAGACTCTAAAAAGAAAGATATATAAGTGTTAATTCTTTATACTTCTTCGGTGTACAGATGGTAAATCCTGAAGATGTTTTAAAATATATCACTTCCAACGATATAAGATGGGTGGATGTGCATTTTGTGGACGTTCCCGGAAATCTCCACAGAATTTCATTAAGCGGAAGAAAAGTGTCTGAAGAATCTTTTATTAAAGGGATAAAAAATCCAGACCTTACAAATATTTTTTGTGAAGAGGAGCCCAAAGAACTTCTCCTTGTATTGGATTCCGGAGGTTTTGCAAGGGTGCCGTGGGAAAACTCTTCAGTAAGAACGTTTTCCAACATATACCAGGGCACAAAAGGAGAGAGATATCTTAAAGACCCGAGGTATGTGGCGGACCATATGGAAACCAATCTCAAAGCTGCGGGGATTACTTCTGCAATGATTTCTTCGGAAGTTGAATTTTACTACTTTGACAATGTAACTATTGACAAATCCGAAACCGGACAGAGCTCCAGTTATTTTGTTGAAACCCGCGAGAGTTATTACGGTCCTTCTCCTTTCTGGAACAGAAAAAACGGAGCATACATAAACCAGCCTTTTGATTCGTACTCCGGTGCAAGAAGCCAGGTCGCCGAAACGCTGGAGGACAATTTCAATTATCCGGTTAATTATCACTGCCACGGAAGAGGCGCTGCAGCACAGCAGAGGATAGATGTTGAAATGCAGATGCTTAGAAGCGCCTGCGATGCATTGACGTCGCTCAAATATATCGCAAGAAATGTGGGATACCTCGCAAATCTTATGGCAACATTTATGCCATTTCCGGTTGCTGTGGAAAAAGGAAATTCTCTTGGAATAGGAATGAGCCTCTGGAAAAAAGACAGCAATCTGTTCTATGATTCAAAAGACAAATATTCCCAGATGAGCCAGACTGCAAGATATTTCATAGGGGGGATTCTTGAACACGCTCATTCTCTTATGGTTTTTACAAATCCGGCCGTTAACTCATACAAAAAACTTAAAGTAGATAAATATTACGCCGCGTGGAGCAAATACGACAACGGAGCGATGGTAAAAATTCCTTACAAAAGAGAGAATGATGATGCAGGAAAAAAGGTTATTCTTTCTTCTTCAGATTCTTCAGTGAATCCGTATCTTGCGTATCCGGCAGTTATTTCTGCAGGCCTTGACGGAATAAAAAACAAAAAGGACCCCGGCTCTCCGGTTGACGGAAGAATTGAGGGCATGGCCAAAAAACCCAAACATCTCCCAACAAGCCTTTCTGAAGCAATAGATGCACTCCAGAGCGATGCGAATTATCTGAAAGGGGTTATTCCTTCAGATCTGCTTGCGGATTATATAGATATGAAGCTTGAAGAAATAAAGGAATACGAGGAAGGCAACACAAGTTATGAGATGAACAAATACTTCAATCTTTGATTATCCTGTCCAAAATTCCTTTATTTTTTTAATCTCATTTTTTGGGAACACGGGTCCGTCCCTGCATACCACCTTATCCCCCAGTGTGCAGGAGCCGCATATTCCTATCCCGCACTTCATATGTGTTTCCAGACTGAGCTGGTAATCCACACCCGATTTGTCGCATATTTTGGCAACTGCCCGCATCATTGGTGCAGGCCCGCATGAATAAACAATGTCCGCGCCTTTCTTTTCAAGAATATTCTCAAGCGCAGCGGTCACAAACCCTCTGGTTCCCTCGCTTCCGTCATCAGTTGTAATCACGGGCTTAATCCCGAGCCTTTCAAAACGGGCCCGGCACATAATTTCGTTTTTTGTTTTTGAACCCATTATCACTGCCGGGTTTTTCAGTTTTTTGGCAAGGAAATAAAGCGGAACTATCCCGCATCCTCCGCCCACCAGTACAGGTTTTTTAACTTCTTTATAATCAAATCCTCTTCCAAGAGGGCCGGTTACGGTCAGTTTATCCCCTTTTTTCATCTGGTTGAGGAGTGAAGAAAATGGACCGAATTCAACAGCAGTTATAGAGAACGGTTCGTTGTCCCCTATTGAATATGGTTTTTGGTTTATTCCAGGTATCCAGACCATTACAAACTGTCCGGGTTTCGATTCCAGTTTTCCATCAGTTATAATTGTGGATGTTTTGAAATTTTCCTTTACCACTTTTTTAACATTGAAAGTATATCTTTTGTCAGGAAGATTTTGTTTATTCATGTGCGACACCAACAAGTTCTTTTATTTTTTTGTATCCGTTTGATTCCATCCATTCTTTCATCTCCTTTTCAATAAGCGAAAAAGATTCAATCCCTCTGTAATAAACTGCGGTTCCAATTCCTACGGCGGAAGCTCCGGCCATAATCATCTGAAGTGCATCTTTCCCGTAGGTTACCCCCCCGGTTCCTATAACCGGAATTTTTACGGCCTTATAAACATCATAAACACACCTTACTGCAAGAGGCAGCACTGCGGGTCCGGACATTCCACCGAATTTAAAATCAAGAAACGGTCTTTTTCTTTCAAGGTCAATAACCATCCCCGGTCCGGCGGTGTTTCCCATATTAACTGCATCAGCCCCCCCTTTCTCCGCGGATTTTGCAACCTCCCCTATTGCCGGAACTGAAGGGGATAATTTTACAATCAAAGGGACATTTATCTTCTTTTTAACTGATTTTGTTATCTCAAAAGTTGATGCCGGGTCTCCCTGTCCGGCAAGCAGTCCGTATCCGGGAGTGTGCGGGCAGGAAAGGGCGATTTCAACAGCGGAAACTTTTATTTTTGAAATCATCCCCGCAATTTTTTCATATTCACCGCAGTCCTTTGCGGTTATTGAGAATATCAGCGGATTTTCCATCTCCCATCCGTCAAATTCTTCAAGGGCCTTTTCAATTCCGGGATTTGCGTAGCCCACTGCGTTTAGCATTCCACCTCCAAAATCTACAACTATTGGTGAGTTGTGCCCTTTCCTCGGCTCAATAGTTATTGATTTTGTAGTTATCCCGCCTGCACCTTTACTGCATACTCTCTCAAGAACTTTTTTTGAGGTTCCGAGAATTCCTGATGCAAGTATTGTCGGGCTTTTAAATCTGATGCCTGCAAGCTCGGTTGAAACGTCCGCCATAATACCAACTGTAGATTTATTATTATCAAAAATTAAAAAGCTACCTGGATTGGATAACATTTTAATATCTTAAGTTGCTGGTTGTTCTATGGCGCACAATGTATTTTTAACAGGACGCCCAAAATCGGGCAAGACAACTCTTATGGAAAAAGTAATCAAGAGCCTCAAAAGGAAATATAATGTAGGTGGTTTCTACACCCCCGAAGAAAGAAAGCACGGGACAAGGGATGCTTTCCATGTTGTTGATATCAAAACCGGAAAAAGCGGAATTCTTGCAGTTGCCGGAGGCGGAGGGCCAAGAGTGGGCAAATACGGAATAAACATAAAGGAGTTTGAAAGCACAATTCTTCCGCTCATTAAAAACTACGAAAACTATGATGTAATAGTTATAGATGAAATCGGAACTATGGAAATGAAAAGCAGAAAATTCCAGGATTTTATTTCCGAACTTCTTGAAAGCAGTGTCCCTGTAATTGCATCTGTACAGATGAAGCTTGCATCGGAATACAGAAGTTTCGGGGCACTGTACGAAGTTACAGATATCAAAAGAGAGCTTGTTTATATGGATGTTATGAAAGATATAGAGGGGAATATAATGAAAAAATCAAAAATAAAGAAAAAACCAGCCAAAAAAGAAAAAAAGAAAAAACCTGCAAAAAAAGAGAAAAAACCAAAGAAAGGAAAAGCAGTTAAAAAAGAAAAAAAGAAAACTGCAGTAAAAAAACAAATAAAGCAAAAGAAAAAATCTTCAGCAGTTAAAAAGAAAGAAAAACCTGAGAAAAAGAAGAAAAAGGCAATTCACCACAGAATTATGCACAGGATTAAAAGAATACTGAGCTAAAACCATTTCCCCAGCCTGCTCTGGCCCCATTTCTCTTTTCTTATTTTTTTAAGATTGTCAACGGTTCTCTCAACTCTTTCTTCCGAAAAATCATGCTCGTCGCAGAGAAGTTTTTTTACGCTTTCTTCTTCAATATCCCTGAATTCAATCTTTTTCACTTCAAGATAAGGCGGCTCCATAAAAAATTCTATAACTTCCCCGATATAATTTTCAAATGTGTGATTGTATTTCTCCCCAACATATTTTTTTACGCCTTCAAAATCTTTATGCTCCTTTACTATTTTAAGGGCGGTTTTCGGCCCGACACGGTAGACACCCTGGTTGTAGTCTGTTCCGCATAGCAGCCCGATAATAATCAGTTGTTCCCTGTTTAACCCCAGCTCTTTCAGTGTGCTGTCAAGGGAAAGTTCTTCTGGTTCTATCAAGACATATTTGTCCTGCCTTGGAATCTTGCGTCTTCCGGTTATTGATATGTTCCTAAGCAGAATGGGAGCTCCAAAAAGAAGGGAGTCATAATCCTGGGATGATGCGGCGTAAACCAGTCCCTTTTTTGCCATAAGTGCAGACTGGGCTTCCCCCTCGCTTTTTGCCTGTATCCAGGGTATCCCCAGATAACCCAGAAGATTTTTTGATTCCTCAACCATCTCTTCCGTAAGCCTCGAGGTTGCCTGTGCGTATTTTTTTGCGTCTTCAAACCTTTCTTCTTCCAGTGCTTTCTTCCATTTCTCTTCAGCTTCTTTTTTTCCGCGGGCGCGTCTTTCTTTTTCATCTTCCTTGAAGAGGGGTGTCTTTCCGTCAAAAACATAAACGGGTTTTATTCCGTTTTCCATAAGTTTTGCGGTTCTGTAAAACAGACCGGAAAGATGAGACGTTATATTTCCCTTGAAATCCATAAGAGGCGTTCCATCATCCTGCCTTATTGAACTCAGAAATTGGTATATCACGTTGAATGCATCTATTGCAATTGTTTTTTCAGAAAGGGATGAAAGCGGAATGCTCTTTTTTGAAACCAGGTCCCCTATATCAACGCCCATTTATTCACCGGATTCAAGTGCATCAAGAAGGGTGAAATCTTTCTTTTTTGAATTCTGAATCTGCGATTTTGCAACGTTTGATGGAGAAACTTTCTCTATCAGGGTTATTCCAAGTTTTTTCTCCAGTTTTTTAAGAACCGGAAGAGGCGGCAATGTTTTTTCCTTTTCAATATGTTCAAGATAGCTTGCCTTCTCATTAATCATTTTTCCAAGTTCCTCAACTTTCCATCCCTGATTTTCCCTTGCATTTCTTATTTTCCGTCCGTATCCCTCAACAGGGGCTTCTTCTTCCCTGAATCTTTTCGGAACTGAATAGCCCCTTTCAAAATCTTCTGTTCTCGAAGATTCATCTTCGCCTATTTTTGCGATTATTTTTCCGCTGTATGCACATGGAGGACACGCTGAAAGTTTTGCCCCTTCAATAAGAACAAGAAATTTTGCTTCTCTTTTTCCGCATACTTCGCAGGTCTCTTTGTCCATAACCTAAATATTTCTCACATACTTTTATATAGTATTTAGTTTAAATCCTCAGTAATGAGAGAAATCCCGATTATAATTATTACGGCACTTCTACTGCTTTATTTCATAGTCAGCTTTGAGAATGTCCCCGGTTTGTATCAGTTTCTCGCGGCAATAGTTGTCCTCTTTTTCACCGGAAAACTTTTAGGAAAGTATCTTAATGTGGAGGAACAGTATGGCCTTCTCCTCCTGCGCACAAAAAAGGGCCTCAGATTTATAGAAAAAATTTCCAGACACGAAAAAATATGGAATTTTCTAGCTGATGTCGGCCTTGTTATCGCCTACGG
>JAFGQX010000004.1 GCA_016935455.1 Microcaldota archaeon | reverse complement strand
TATTTCTTTGTAATTTCAATACAATAATCAAGAGTGTTTTTTGCATCTGTATGGGTAAGGCATCCCGAAGCTTTTGGATGGCCTCCTCCGTCCCCTCCAAATCTGGTCCCGACTTCCTTCATTATTTCATTTGCAGGAATATCTGCATGGTCGCCAACTCTTGCAGAAACCTTTGTACCGTCAGGCTCCTGGCTTGCAACAAACACAACATCTGCAATATCAGAAATTAAACTGGATGCACGGGACTCACGCGCACCAACCTCGCTTACAACAAGCATATAACCCTTATACTCCTCATACCTGAGTCTCTGCAGTGCCTTTAAAACAGCAATTTTGGTTCCCCTTGAATCTGCAGGATATGCAACTTTAAGGATTTCAGGATATTCCTTTCCGGATTTGGAAATAGTATCTTCAAGAATCTTAAATGTGGAGCCTTTTGCAGACTTAAAACGTGCAGTATCTGAAATAATTCCTGCAGAAAGAGCAAGTGCGGTTTTCTCACTAATTGAGGGGATTATTCTGTAAATAAGTTCGCATGCTGAAGGGGATTCCGGGTCTATAAGTTCAAGTTCTGCATGCATTGATTTTCCTTCTAAGTGATGATGGTCAATTATTAATTTTATGTCCCATCCCTCTGCATCTTTATTGAGTAAATAAGTGGAACAGTCAACAACAATAAGGCCGTCATAATCTTCCCTGTTCAAATCCTTAAGCATTAAATATTCAAAACCAAGGGCTTCAATCAAAGGAATAGTGTCTTCTTTGGGATTATCATAAAATGCAATTACAGAATTGGGAAGAACAGAATGAATAGAAAAAGCGGAGGAAACGGCATCAGGGTCAACACCCCTGTGTGCAGTAATCACAAATTTTTTGTCTTTGTTTTCCTCCAAAAACTTCAGAAATTTGTTTTTCATTGGATTACTCTGCCTTTTTCTGTCCCATCATTCCTTCAAGTTTTCCTCTTGATTCGGTCAAACTCTCTTTAAGGCTCTGCTCCTGTTTAATCAGGCTGTTCACCTTAACCTCTACAAGCCTTTTCTTGTCTTCAAGGTCTTTAAGAGCCTCATCTTTTGAGGTTTTAACCATAATTGTTCCAACAGATTTGTATACTTCTTTCTCGCCTGTTTTTCCAAGTTCCTCAACTGCAAGGTTTATCTCATTCAGCTGAAGCTGAAGCTGGTGCTTCTGAAGCATTACATTCTGAAGCTGTCTTTCAAGATTCTGGTACTCTACAAGAGCATCTTCCATTGTTTTGTCCATTTTCATAATATACACCGTCAAAGTTTTTTTATCAGAGAAAGGTATCTTAAGTATGAGTTAAGAACCGCCCTCATTGCAACAGGGTCTTTTGCCTCAACAGAAACAAGAAGTTTTTTTCCTTTTAATTCAAGGGAAGAACCGACCCTTTCCGAAGAGGATTCTTCGGATTTTAATGTTTTATACGCATCCTGGGCGGATTTCTCTGAATCAAATAAAACCTCAAGAACTGAAGAGACTTTCATAATTCCACCTTCTCAGGAAGCCATTTCCAGCTTCCGTCAGGTTCAACCTGAATAAACTCAATTACAGAAGGAGAACCCTTCTGCTCTTTTACAACCGCAATCTTTCTGAATCCTTTAAACCGGGCTTCAAGAACAATTTTTTCAATTGTTTTTCTTCCGCGGTTGATATATTCCCCATACTTCACTGCAAACTTCCTTGTTTTAAGAGAAGCACCGCGTGAAGTAGTTGCAAGCATATTAATCTGTGGAGCATTCCTTTGCAATAGGGGGCCTTGATTTTAAAAGAACCTTTACCCCTGAAGGAGGAAATTCAAAGTTCTTCGGATCAGAAATCTGCACGTTTTTTTTTGTTTTCCATTCCCTGTATTCAACCATAAAATCATTCCTTTGAGTATTCTTTTATAAGGCGGAGGGATGTTACTCCGGCTCCTGTGGAAAAGGTGTAGGCTCCTCCTGCAAATCTGGTTCCGCATGACCTGCATTCCCAAAGTGAAAAGCTCTTTCTTCTGACCTTTTTCTTTCCGCATTTTGGACATTCATAAGAAGCTCTCTTCTGCTCAATTGCGGCTTCTGCAAGCTTCCTTATCCTTCTTCCGTATTTTGGAGTTCTCATTTAAACCGACCTATAAGTATTTCCTTATATCCTTACCTATATTAAAAGAAATATTTATATTGTTAAGTAATTCCTCCTTGGCAAGAACACCCTGGGCCTTCTGCATTGTACACACATGTTTGCTTGTGGTTGTGATGGTAAGTCTTGAATCCGCGACATTTTCTTCATCCTTTAAGGGGTCAACAACCCAGTAATGGCCTATCTTCACAAATGTTGTGGGGACAGGTATTTCCGGAGGGTTTAAATCGCGGTCAACCTCGCCCATTATCAGCTGGCCGTCTTCAACCTTGGGGATTTTTGTATCCTTTAAGGCTGCAGCGGCTGCAAGGCCTGCAGTGTCCATTAAATTTCCCCTGTTGTCCAGAACATAAAGGTCCAGAAACAAGGCAAGGACTTTTCCTTCCTCTATAAAGAATGAACCTGTATCAATTATCTCTGCACTTCTTATTCCCCTGTCAACTACCCTTGCGAGTTCAATTGCATCCTCACGCGGGGGACCCCCTTCAAAAGTGGGGTCTGCGAGCTGAAGAAACTCTGCAGAGGTAATAAATATCCCTTCTTCGGGCCTGTCAGGGAAAGGTGTGGCTGAAGTAATTTTTACAGCTGCAAGGACTTTTGTATTCCCTATTTGGGCAACTGCGGAACCTTCTGCGGTGTCTGCAACGCCTTTCTGGACTGAAATCGGCCTGTATTCATTGAAGTCTCTTCCGTCCAGACGTTCTCCTTTTCCAAGCATGTTCATAAGCACATTTCTTCTTCCTTCTTTCATAATCAAATCTTTGATGTCTCCCATTAGAATCACCTACATTGTAAAGACTTCCTCCGGTTCTTCGGTATAAACTGAGTTAATCGCTTTTTTCTGCATCTCATGTATTTTGTCTGATGCTTTTTCAGCAAGTTCAATTGCCTTTTCTATCTCTTCAAGAGTCAAAAGGCCGTCCATCTGCAGAAGCAGAATGTTTTTGTCCCTGTTGGATAAAGCAAGGGGCATGTCCGACTGTCCCAAATTATCCTCTTCTTTTCCAAGGTCAACTATAATCTGGTCTCCGGCTTTTCCCACTGCAACACCGCAGCACATGTCCTTCATCGGAATTCCCGCGTCTGCAAGTGCAAGCGCGGCTGCAGTAATTGAAGCAACCCTTGTTCCGCCTTCAGCCTGAAGAACATCCACAAAAACATCAATCTGTGTTCTCGGGTATTTCTCGGTGAAGACCATGTTCTCAAGGGCTTCCTTAATCACTTTGGAAATCTCATTGCTTCTTCTTGAAGGTCCTGCCCTTCCGTGTTCCTCTTTTGAAGCAAAAGTGGACATTGAATATTTCACCTTTACAAGGCTCTTTTTCGGGTCCTGCGAATGCTTGGGAATAGCTTCCCTGGGTCCGTAAACCCCGCATATAACCTTGTTTCCTCCCCATTCAAGATAAGAGGAGCCGTCTGCATTTGAAAGTATCCCTACTTTCATTTTCATAGGCCTCAGTTCGTCGTTTGCTCTTCCATCCGGTCTTTTTCCGTCTTTAAATACTTCTTCTTTTTTAGACATAAAAATCACTCCATATGTTTTTTGATAAATTCAGACATCTTGTCTGTAAGTCCTTTTTTGTGTGCGTTTTCAACTATGTATTCAATTACCTTCATTACGAGAGGGATGTTTCCCTGTTCGCTGATCCAGATGTATCCGTTGTTTCCTACGACTATTTTGGTATTTGTTGATTCGCGGATCATATCAAGCATAGAGCTCTTTTTTCCTATAATCCTCGGAACCTTTGCAGTAGGAACATCAAATATTTTTCCTCCGGACAGTTTTCTTACATCCTGAAGGTCAATATCTCCGCTGGGGAATATCCTTCCTATTTTTCCGAATACAAGGTCTCCCATTTCAAGTCTCAAACGGGTGTCCCTCGCAGGGAGTGTTGCGTTTGAAGAAAGATTTACATCTATCACAAAACCGTGATGCCTTACATCAACCACTATCCCTACAACCGTATCTCCCGGTCTTGGGGAATACACTGATTCCAGAGGGGTGTATCTCCCTTCTTCATCAAGCATGCCTACAACTGATGCATAGGTCTTTCCGTTTTCAACATATGTGTTGCTGAGCCTCATTGGCTGGTCTGATATTTCTTCGCCTGGCAAAATTATATTTCTCATTTATTCACCTTTTTTAATTATTTTTCCAATACTTTTGTTTCAACTGTCCCTGCAGTCATTTTATTCAGTTTGTCATAAACTTCTCCCTGAATACCTGCGGGGAATTCAATTACAGCAATCAGAGAACCGTCAGAGGTCCACTGCTCCTGCTGTATTCCGTAGTTTTTCAGCGTGCTGTAGCACTTGTGTGCGTGTTCCGCCGGAATTTTTACCGCAACCTTAAGTTTCTCAAACTTCAAAGGAAGAATCGGCCTTAATTTTTTAATAACATCATTCAGCTGCTCCCGCGGGTCCTTGAAAGGGTCCACAGTTATTCTCGCCTCTTCAAACGCATTGTCTATCCTTGTAGGGGTATGCGGGGCTTTTGTTCTCGGGTCTATTGTCTCCTTGAGGATAATGCTTTTGAGCTGCTTCATCTTTTCCTCAATTTTCTTTTTTCTCTGCTCAGTTGTGAGCTGAACCTCCCCCTTTTCAAGAATCACTTTCAGGATTTCCATAATGTCCGTGGTTTTGAAAACTTTTTCAACCACCGAAGATTTCTGCCTTTCTCCTTTTTTTATGTCGGAATAAATCTCTTCGGTTACCAGTATATTTTTAAGGTCTTTTTTCTTTCCCTCAATATACTGATGGGCTAAATTAGGGTCCACATAAACTTGAAATACATCATTTCCGTGCTTATAAGAAGCAATTATTGCCTTGTCTAAAGAAACCATAAGATCACAATACTTCGGTTTTTCCAGCTCTTCTTTTAATTAAGAATATAGAAATGTTTATAAAGGGTGGCTAGAACTTCATTTTTCTCTTTTTTCCTTTTTTCGGCCAGCTCTTTCCCTGCGGGAAGCTGAACGGCTGGCATACATTGAAGGTGATGCCTTTCCTCTCAAATTTTTTGATTATTTTTTCCGCTGCAGGTTTTAAATCAAAATTCTGGACCAGCCAGCCCAGTCTTTCTTTGATTTTGTCTTTTGTTTCTTTGTCGGGTTCTACGGAGAGATTTTCAACTATTTTTTTAAGGAGTTTATATGCCTTCCTGTTAACCTGTTCGCTTTTAAGGGCATCCAAAAGGAAGGGCACAAAATAAACCATATTGTTTCCTCCACTAGAAAGATTTTCCAAAAAGAAGAGTATGGATTTCTCCCTTTCCCTTATACCGGTTACTTTTTCAAAAGTTGCGGATAATTTTTTAAGTTCTTCATCATCAGCTTTTCCAAGGGGCTTGTCTTTCATCATTTCAAGGAATTTTTCTGCACGCTCCCGGCTTTTTGGATTGAAAGAGTATGAAAACAGTGGTTCAACAAAAAATATCAGATCAATTTTTTCCTCTTTAATTATTTTTTCCAGAAAATATTCTGCATAACCGCCGGTTCTTTCGTCAAACAGTGAAAAACACAATGCTTTTGCAAAAGAGGATTTTTTTGAAGCTTCGGAACTCCCCAGTTCTTTTTCCTTTAATTTTTCAAGGAATTTTTCCGCCTGTTTTTCTTTCTCCGGTTCCCGCATGACAAAAATCAGCGGGAGAACCGCATCTATAAGGTTATTTCCGCCTTCATCTATAAATTTCCCCAGGAATAAGGAGGCATAATCATCCGGAAGATTCTGGGTTGTGTTGTATATAAATGTGCATACTGTTTTTTCGTCTGTTTTTCCAAGTTTTTTATATTTCATTAAATCCAGAAGCCTTTTTACAGCTGTTTTGTTTCCGTTTCCGGTATAATAAATTCTAAGCAAGGAACTGCAGAGTTCAATAACTTCATTGTCCCCTTCGGATAATGCTTTTCTAAGGAATAGTTCCGCGTAGGTTTTGGATTGTTTTTTCAGCAGGCGGGGAACCGCAATTGAAATGAATTTTTCAAATGTACCCTGGTCCATTTTCAAAGGCTTTGCAGCAATTTGGTCAAGAAGATTTTTTACAAAGGAACAATCAGGTTTTGATGAATAACGGGCAAGCAATAAACCGGTTACTTTGGCAGGACTTTCTTCTGCGATGTCTTCAAGGATTTCTTTTGCCTTTTCAGCCCTCCAGTCATGCATTCTTTTTTCTTCTTCTGAAAAATCTCCGTTTTTGGATTTCCACGAATCCAGGGTGATGAGCAAAGTGCTTGCAACTGTCTGGTCCCACTGCAGGTCCGGACGGCTGTTTTCAAGCCTGCTTAATTCAACAAGGAGTCTTTTAAGAGATGCAGATTTGTTCCAGTCTCCCAAATTTTCATAATGAATTGCTGTTTTTACAACGTCTTTGAAATAAGTTGGGCCTTTTCCTGCAACCCATGAAAGAGCACGTATTTTAGTCTCTGGATTTTTATTTATCGTAACTATGGCATTTTGGATATCTCTATAATATATGCTTACTTCCCCGTTCATTATGTTTAATTATGTTAAAGTATGTTTATAAGCTTAATGGTGTCAAATAATACTAATGAAACAGAAGGGGAAGAATAGAACCAATGGAAATAGAAAAATTACCAAAGAGCCTTTAGTTGATGAGGGAAAGATAGAAAAACTGATTAAAGATTTGAAAACCGGTAATACTTATTGGGGCCATGAGGCAGTTGTCTCTTTGGAGTCTCTGGTTAAAATTGGTTGTCCCGTTTTAAAGTATTTGATTGAAGTTTTAAAAGACGGAAATGAGGATGTAAAAATAAATGTTATTGATGCCTTGGGAAGAATAGGGGATCCGGAGGCTGTGCCTGCCTTGATTGAAGTTTTTAAAATGCAGAATGATTTATGGGTGGGCGGCTGGATACTTGACACCACGTATAATCTGAAGAAAAAAGCCGTGGCTGCTTTGAAAAAAATAATTGAAAAGAATCCTGAAGAAACGATGGAGATACTAATTGAATATTTACAGAGTTATGAAATCAAATATCTTGCAGAAAAAAATGCTCCAGCGTATACTAAAATTTTGTTGGGAATAAATGAACTGATGGAAGAATGTAAAAAAGGTGGATTAATTGAGGCAGAAAACTAAGGGAAACATTAAAGGAAAAACAGGAATTAAAAAAGAGCCTTTGGCTGATGCAAAATTAACGGAAAAAATAAGAAACCTTTTGAAGGGGAGGGAAACTGAAAAAATAATTGAGATGTGCAAAGAAAATGAAGAATATCTGCCTGTCCTGGCTGGTTTTTTAGACGATGAAGAATGGATAATACAAATAAGGACTGCTGAAACTTTGAGGGAAATTAAAAATCCTAAATCTGTGCCTGCCTTGATTGGTGCTTTAAACCTGCTAAGATACCAAAATGTAAATCCTGAGGACATATTCAATGCAGACTGTATCTCATTCTATGATATGGAGTATGAAGATGACCATATAGGGGATGTGGCCGCATCACAGAATAACAGTTTTAGGATTGAAGTTGTGAGGGCTTTGGGAAAGATTGGCGACCCTTCAGCAGGAGACGCCCTTATTCAGGTTCTTCTAAAGGACAAAAGAAGAGACTTAAGAATTATGGCGGCTGAAGCTCTGGGGAGTATAAAAAGCAGTGATGCTGTTGAAGCACTGATTGAAACATTCAGGGATAAAGAGGAATATATGAGGGACAGTGCAATTAGGGCTTTGGCAGAACTGGAAGACCCCAAAATTAAGCTGCTGAGCGGTATGCTTGAACACAAAGAGCTCAGGGTAAGACGTTCGGTTCTGCTGGCGTTGATTAAAATTACCTGCTCGGAAGAATTTTTGATTAAATGGATTGAAAAAGAAGAAGAACTTCCTCTAAAGGAATTAAAAGAACTGCTTGAAACAGAAAAATTTATGGAAGTAATAACAAAACTTCTCCAGTCGGCAGGAATACTGAGACTTGCACAGGACAAAGTGTGGAAGTTCACTGAACT
>JAFGQX010000003.1 GCA_016935455.1 Microcaldota archaeon | reverse complement strand
GGGTCGACTATCTTGTTCTCATCAAACGGAAAGGGGGTTCCCAGGCCGCTTCCTCTCGTGCATGGCCTCTTTTTGAGCCAGTTAACAGTGTAATTATATTCATTTCTTACTTTTTCAGGAATTATTTTCACCTCATTTAAGCATTCAAAGGTTTTTTTCTTCCACTCTTCAATTCCGTAATCAATAAACCACTGGTCTTTGACTACATTCACAACAACTTTTGCCCCGCATCTGCAGTAAACCGGAGAATTGGCAATGATGCTGAATGAAATTGCTTTTCCTTCTGCAACAAGGTCATCCTGAACTTTCTGCTTTGCGTCAAAAACAGGCATTCCCTGGTACTTGCCGTAGGTCATTTTTCCGTGGTGCGCTTCGTAAGAATACAACTCTTTTGTAGCATCCTCAAGTTTCGGGTCCTTCTGGTTTTCAACACCCATCTGTTCAACAACCATTTTCGCAGGAATTCCGGAGTATTTGTCTGTTTCCAGAACCTTGCTTATTTTTATTTCCTGAAGTTTTCCGAGGTCTCTTAACGCAACATAATCATAGGGTGCATGGGCGGGCACGGACATTACTATCCCGGTTCCTTCTCCTTCTTTTACAAAGGGGGCCGGATATATCGGGATTATTTCGCCGTTGGAAAGATTCTTTGCTGTCTTGCCTGTAAAATAGTTTCCTTTGGTTTCGCTGATTTTTTCAAGGCCGAGCTGGAGCTTAAGGTTTTCAAAAGAATTTGCCTCTATAAATATTGTTTCTCCTTTCATTTTGGATTTGAAATATATCGAATCAGGATTTATCCAGATGTTTGTGACTGCAAATACAGTTTCCGGACGGTAGGTGGAGGTTATCAGAAAACCATCTTCAAAAGCAAATTTCACTCCCGTAACTTCCTCAAGTTCGGGGTCAGTGTCACCTCTTGTATCGTGGGCAGACATTGCATTATTATCTTTTGGACACCAGGCAATCGGATATTCCCCCTGTTCAATGTATCCTTTTTCTTTAAGCTTCCTGAACTGCCACTGGATAAATTTGTTGAAGTGGAGGTCAAAAGAATAAAATTTTCTTCTCCAGTCTATTGAATAGCCCATTTCTTTCATTCCTTCTTCTATTTCTTTTGAAAAATAAGTTACAAGTTCACGCGGGTCGGTGAGGGATTCTGCAGTTTTCCTGTCTATATGATATATGTTTTCAAAAACAGAAAGAACGCTTTCATCTTTCTCTGCAATTCGTTTTGCCATTGCAAGTATCGGAGTTCCGGTTACGTGAAATGCCATTGGAAAGAGCACATTGTATCCTTTAAGCCTTAAATAACGGGCATAAATATCCGCGGTGGTATAAGTTCTTCCATGTCCGATATGCTGGGGGGAATTGGGATACGGAAATGCGGCAGTGAGATATTTCTTTTTCCTTCCTTTTTTTACTTTTGGCTGGAATATCTCTTTTTTATCCCATATTTTCTGCCATTTAACATCTATATTCTCATATTCAGACATGTAATAAAGTTTTAATGAATAGATTTTTATAGCTAACATACTTCTAACTTATTATGCCTTTAGAGATACCGGGAATAGCATGGACACTGATAGCGATATCAATGCTCTTCAGCACAATATGGGCGGTTCTCATCTATCTTCTGGGGGAAGTCGTGGGCACACCAATATGGAAAATGAATGCCAAGGAAGAGCTTTCACAGCTTGTACTCTCAATATTTATTGTCGGATTTATAGTTGTCGGGTGGGGCGCATTAAGTTCAATCACCTCTGCGGTTTTCGGGGTTGAAAACCTGAACTACCTGAAGGTTGCAGACCTGTCTCTTCTTATGCTGCAGACAAATTTTCTGCATCTTTACCGCGAACTCTATCTTTATGAAGCGGTAATCGCTATTCTTTCTTCAATAAGCATACCTCTCGGAACATTCCCGACATATATGTTTATCTTCAATCTTCATATGGTTCCTTTCGGAGGGCTTACCCTCCTCACCAACGCGCACATACTTCTTGTAGACAGCATGGCATATGCGACAACTGCGATAATAGCAAAAAGAACAATACTTGCATTTGCAGTAAGGGCGGTGCCCACCGTTGTCCTGCCTCTGGGGCTGGTTATGAGGTCATTTGCATGGTTCAGAAAAACAGGTTCAACGCTCATTGCACTATCCCTTGCGATGTTCTTTGTTTTCCCGCTTTCAGTTACATTATCAAACTATGTAATCTTTGATGTGTTCAAACCTTCAGTATATTTCCTGAATTTCGAAGCCAGTCCTGGCTCGGCAACATTGTGCACTGATGACCCTGACGATTTGGAAAATAAAATGGATGAGCTAAACGAAATTTTTCTTAAGGAAACTGAAGAACGGGCTGCGGTCAAGGCTGCAGGTGCAGAGGTTGAAGGTGAAGGGGAATTTTTTATTCTGAAAATATTTGATTTTATAGGGAATGTCGGCGATACAATTGCGGATGTTTTCTCAGGAATCTGGGACATACTCGGCTTTCTGTATCATCTGGGACCGCTGATATTCACTCCGATGTCCTATCTCCACATATTTTATGTATATCTTGTGGAGGAACTGATTTTGTATTCGGAATTTATAATAGTCGGACTAGTGACTACTGTTCTTGAATTCATTATAACTGTGACTGCATACAGGTCGTTCAGTGCCGCACTGGCCGGTGAAACCGAAGTGTTCGGCCTTTCAAAGATAGTGTGATTCTAATGGCAACAGGATGCGAACTTGACCTTGCTTCAACATTCCTAGGAGGATTAATCGGCGTTGTAATAATGGTTATGACAATGATTGTTGCTCTTGCATATATCGGTTCAAAAGTATTTAACATTCCATCATGGGAGGTATTTGCAAAGATTGAGCTTTATGAGATATTTGTCTCAGTTCTGATTTTTTTTGCTGCTGTAGCATTCTTCCAGTTTGGCTGCCATTTCTCGGTCGCGCTTGTCGGGGCAGACCCGTTTGAAGCTGCAAATGATTTTATTGTAACTTCAATATATGACGGGGTGTACCCTGCGCTTACAACCTGTTATGAGCTTATTATCCATTTCTCAGTTATCAATACGTTCCAGATAAGGCCCTCGGATGCAGTGTGGACATTTACATACAAAGTCGCACCCGGGGCAGACTTAATAGCCAATCTTATAAACACATTTGCATACGGGCTGATAGCGGTGTTTGGAAGTTTAAGCGCCCAGCTGCTGGTTCTTGCATTTATAAAAGCAACAATGCTCAATTACTTCCTTCCTGCAGGAATTTTAATGAGATTTTTCCCGCCAACAAGGCAGGCAGGGATTTTTCTTATAACATTTGCAATAGCGTTTTATGTCATATACCCGACAAGTTTTGCGATTCACAAAAAATCGCTGGATTATTTATGGATAAACGGAAAAGGGATAGAAGAGGGATTTGCTCCTTTTGACCGGCTGGAAGCCCTTGAGATGAAAGCCGGTTCGCTTGGAACCCCGCTTATGGTCGGTGCCCTTCAGATGGGGCTTTCAAAAATACTTCCTGGCTCGTCCGTTCTTACAAGTTTTGCAGGATTTTTAACTGGTGAGATGTTTATAATGACCATCCAGCCTTATATAATTTCATTTCTTCTGGACGCAATAGCAACCCTGGCACTTGTTTCATTCTTCCTCCCCGCGCTTTCAATGATGACAACAATAGCATTCATAAACGGTGTAAGTAATTTTGTAATATCCAAAACGTGATACTATGGCATCTCCTTTTACACCTGACCCCTCACTGATTGTTGGTGTTGCCCTTCTTGCAATGGCAGGCATAGTATCCATAGTTTATATGGTCGGGAGTGCGCTTCAGAATGACAAGGTTAAGGCGTGGGCAAGGATTGAGCTTTTTGAAATCTTCTTTTCTGTGGTGATACTGGTGATGCTTATTTCAATGATTCCGACTTTTGAAGGAATCACAGAGAACGTTGCAGTAAGTATGTATCCTGCAGGGGGCGATGCGGCCAAACTTTGCGGTCGGGACCTGGAAGGAACAAACAGCCCTTATGCAGGTCTGCCTTGTCATTTAAGGCTCTCAAAGTTTTTCCTTTCAAGGCTCTTTGATGAGGCGGTTCAGGCAAATTTTGCAATATATAACTGGTATACTTTGGGAATATTCTTTGAGGATATTACAATAGATGCAAACGCCCTTTGGGAGCAGAGAGCTTTTGTACTTTTCAATCCTTTT
>JAFGQX010000027.1 GCA_016935455.1 Microcaldota archaeon | reverse complement strand
TTACAGTTGTTTTATTGCAAAAAAGAGTCGAATAAAAGGCGGCCACTGCCGAGAAGACTAGTATAATAATAAACAAGATTGAAATTTGATCCAGGTAATTCTTGTCTATATTCCCTAGCAACGCCAGGGCACCCAGGATAATCGCCATAAAAAGGAATAAAATCAGAATAAAATAGTTTTTTATAAAATGTACTAATACATTAGGGCGTACAATTAGGTATTTGTCTTTCCTTTCCATAACTATATTTGGATAATTGATTTAAAGAAGCCATGCTTTTCCAGCTTAATCACAATTCGTGTCCATACGATTCTCGCAAGAAATAATTCTAAAAATTTGAATCAACTCAGTGATTTTAATTCCTTTTCCTTATAATTGATTACCAGATGGACATTCTCTCACTTATTTTAATCATCGCAGGCCTTGCTCTTTTCGAAACGATAAGCAGCATAGATAATGCAGTAATCAATGCAGAAGTTCTAACCAAAGTATCCGATAAATCCAGAAGGTGGTTCCTGACATACGGGATGCTCATCGCAGTATTTGGATTAAGATTTTTACTCCCTTTGGGGATAGTTTGGTCAGCAAACCCCGCCCTCTCCCCCTTAGACATTCTTACATCTGCGTTCAACAGCGACCCGGCGGTGTTGGAAGCAATAGAAATGAGTTCTCCAGTCCTTCTCGCAGGCGGAGGCGTATTCCTCGTATTCCTTTTTTTCCACTGGATTTTCCTTGAAGAAAAGAATCTCGGCCTTCCAAGAACTGAAAAATTTTTTATGAAGCGGGGAGTATGGTTTTATACAATTATTTCAATAATCCTCACAGTAATTGTATGGTTTGCCCTTCAGGAAAATACGATGATGGCATTTGGCGGTGTTGTGGGTTCAACAGCCTTTTTTATAACCCACGGTTTCAAGCAGAATGCAGAAGAAAAGGAAAAGGAGCTTCTCGGGGCGGAAGGCACAAAGGAAATGTCCGACTGGAGCAAAATCCTTTACCTTGAAGTGATTGACGCAACATTCTCAATTGACGGCGTCGTCGGTGCATTTGCATTTACGATGTCAGTCCCGTTAATAATCATAGGAAGCGGAATAGGTGCATTTATTGTAAGACATGTTACCATAAGCAATATTAAATCTGTAAAAAAATACAGATATCTTAAAAACGGGGCAATGTATTCCATCCTGGTCCTGGGCATGGTAATGCTTGCAGATGCATTTGGTGCCCACATACCTGAATACCTTTCTCCCTTATGTACTTTTGTAATTCTGGGCTATTTTTTTCTTAAGTCAAAAAGAGAGATGGAACAAAAATAACCTGCGGGTTAATTTTTTATATCCTCCACGCGTATCTCCCTTGTGCTGGATTTACTTTTGAAGATAACTGCCTTGGGAATCGGTTCTACAGTTTCTCCAGTTATATTCGGAATTACAATTTCTCTTCTTGCAGAAAATAAATATCCCAGACAGAGAACCCTCGCTTTTTTATGCGGTTCAATAGTAGTGGCCGTTCTTCTTGCCATTTTAGGCTCATTATTTGGAAATGTCCCATTAATTCTTGGAAGTGAGTTTTCAAAACAGATGTTATATCTGGACATTTTTCTTGGTTTATTATTCATATTCTTCGGAATTTATCCGTTAATCCTCAAAAAAAGAAAACAGCACCTCAAAATAAAAAAAGAAAAAACTTCCCCCGCTTTAATCAAATGGTTTTCCATAAGTTTTATAGTAAACATAACAAACTTTGATGCCGTTCTTCTTTACCTCACAGAAGTAAGGGAAATTTTTCAGTCATCATTTTCTCTGTTTGACGAAATTAGTTTATCTATCTTCGGAGGCTTATTTTTTATACTCCCCGTTCTCCTCCCCTTCATTGCATACCTGTTAATGGGAAAAAACGCAAAAAAATTCCTTAATCCTTTTGGAAATTTAATGGAAAAATACGGGCAAATTTTGGCAACAGTAATATTCTTGTTATTCGGGTTTTATTTTATCTGGAGAGTCCTGTTAGTTTTATAGTTCTGCCTAATCTTTCCCCCAGTATTCATCCGCCTCTTTTTCCATCTTCTCCAGCCTGTCATAATAATCCGGAAATTCATTCAGATGTGCAAGAGCTATTTTCCCTGTCATTATGGGGTCATCATTAGTCACATTGGTATCCGGGTCAACAAGGCCGTGCTCCAGTTCCACGTGCAGACCTATCCAGAACTGTTTTACATCAAAAGGACTTTTCTGCCAGTTTATCCCAATTTCCTTTCCTATTGCCTTAGCCTCTTCCATAGTAAATCTTTCCTTTTTCATATTGGAATTTCGCATCAATCATATTAAACTTAACCATAATTCATTTTCATCCAAATCAATGAACCCAGTAAAACAAAAGTAATTATATTCCATAAAAGGATTGGCAGGCTTCCGATTATAAATCCATAAAAACACCAGGCGATAACCCCGACTAAAAAAACCGCCAGCATCCCACCGGAAACATCTTTTGTACTTTTTGTTTTCGCAGCTTTAAGGATTTGGGGCAGAAAAGCAATGGTAGTACATAAACCTGCAAACAGCCCTATGGCCTCAGAAATTTCCATAATCTAATTAAGGAAAGATTTTTATTTAATGTTTCTTTATTTTATCCGTGGACCTAAAAAGAACATTTGCGAAACACTTTAGAATCTTGCTTCTGGCAGCTCTTCTCACCCTTATAGTTATTCTTTCAATGAACATAACCTATGCCCCGGAAGTTCTGCATTTCAAGACATATTATGTGGATATCGGGGGTTCAGGAAACCTGAAAAATACAGATGCTGTTTTTGATTTTAGCAGAGAGAATTATACCTTGTATGCCGTTTTGGGTCCGGGAAATTATTCAATCTCCAGCAACATTGAATTCCAAGTTTATTCAAAAGAAAAATCCCTCTGCAAAGGAGGAACTGCAAGAACATGCACGGTATCTGTCCAGAAGGAAGAAACAATATCAGTTTTATTTCTTGAACCGGGTATGTTGCCGAACGGACATTTTAGATTTTCCTTCCTTAATCCAACAAACATCAACGTTATCTTCAACCTCGGCAAAAACTATTCTTTCTTCAGCATAAATTCTCTTCTTCCGAGAACAATCCACGGCCACTATTCCCCAGAAGAGAACGCCGTCAATTTCGAAACACTTGATTTTGGTCCTGAAGATGAGCGGTCAGATTATGTTGACTTTGACCTTTACTGCTCAGATGCAATAAACGGGGAGATAAACAAGGGAAATGAATGGATGGAAGATTATGTAATCGTCCCGCTAATTGTCTCCTTCCTTATCCTTCTTATTTCAGATATAATTGACAGCACCCACAATTATATACAAAAACATTGTCCGGAAGAAGAAAAAAAGAGAAAAAAATCAAAGTAATTTTTTTATTTTAAGTGTAACTTCTGTAACCGCTCCTTTTTCTACAACTGAATTTTTAACCCAGAAAAGAATATCCACCTTGTACCTAAGCTTTCCGACACTTTCAATCGGCTTTACATATATCTTGACCTTGTGTGCTTTGTCTACAATGCACCCCTCCACGCCTTCAGGTATCCTCTCAATCTTTTTAATCAGGGCGTCAAGATTAACTTCCGGGTCAAATGTAAATGTTATCATGCTTATGGTGGGGCTTCCGCTTACGGCAGTATTCACAACGACAGAATTAACCAACTCGGAATTAGGAACGTAAATCATATTCTTGTCTGAGGTTATTATCACGGTAGACCTTAATCCTATTTCCTCAACCCAACCCTCTCCCCCTTCAAAATATATCTTGTCTCCTATCCTGAACGGCTTTCCGACAATAATTATAAATCCCGCAATTGTATTTGCAAGAAGTTGCTGGGCTGCAAAACCGATGGCAAGAGCCATTATCCCGACACCAGCGAGCAGTGTGCTCACATCAAAATTAAGTACATAAAGACACCCTATAACTGCAATGGAATAGATGACCAAGTCAACTACCCATTTTGCGCTTTTCCAGGTGTCCCTACTCAAATTTATTTTTTCAGCAGTTCTTTTAAGTGAAAATTTAAAAAACTGGGAGAGAAAAAATGCCCCTGCCAAAATAACTAGAACATACAAAATTTCAAGGCCGTCACCGACAACCCAATCCAGATTCACCATATTTTTAATTCCAGTTAAAATGTTTTAAATGTTCTTTTTTAGAAAAAACCAATTCCGGCAAGAACTGCCAGCAGACCAATAATCCAGCAGTAGTATGAAAAAAAGTAAAAATGCCCCTTTTTAATTATCTTTAAAAGGAAAGCAATACTCAGATACCCCGCAACTAGGGAGGACAACACCCCTGCAAAAACAATCGTCCACTCCATCCCGGAGAAAACGATATTCCCCCCCTCAAAAATCATTGCACCTATAAGCGCAGGGATGGAAAGAATAAAAGAATAATCTGCAACCTTTTCTCTTTCAATACCAAACATCATTCCAGCAGAAATGGTCCATCCGCTCCTGGATATCCCCGGAGCAACCGCAATTCCCTGAGCAGCCCCGACAGTAAGACAGGACATCCAACCCAGTCCTTTATTTCCTGAAAAAAACCTTGTTGAAAAAAGCACGGCCCCGGTAAGTATCAGTGCCACCCCAACAAGAAACACATCAGAAAACATTGATTTAAAAAAATCTTTGAATGCAAATCCGATTAACGCGGTGGGAACACTTCCGGCCAAAACAAACAAAGCAAGTTTTCCGTCTTCACTTTGAAAGTCCATTCTCAAAACCGCCCTGCCAATTTCGAATATTTTATTTCTGTAATAAATTAAAACTGCCCCAAGTGTTCCGATATGCAGCAGTATATCAAAAGAAACCGGAACCTCGAGCTCCATAAAATGCTGTGCAAGTGCAAGATGTCCCGAACTGGAAACTGGGAGCCATTCTGTTATCCCCTGCAGTATCCCCAAAACAACCGCCTGAAAAAGATCCATAAATGAAATCGCTCAGTTAAACTTATATTGTTTGCTTTTGTTAGAGATTTGGGGTTTACTATGG
>JAFGQX010000026.1 GCA_016935455.1 Microcaldota archaeon | reverse complement strand
GGACAGTGTTGACAAAAAGAACAACCATTATCTCAAAGGCTATTTCTTCTCATACACCTCAAAATCAAAATTCAAGGCATATGCAGGGATGAAGCTTCCTTCAGATGATGTTTTTGATGTCGGGCCTATCGCAGGTCTGGAATACCTTACAAAGGATATGAGCATTATATTTGAAGGGGCGTACAATATTGATGAAAGAATCACTTATCTTGCCCAGAATGAGGAAAAGATGTACGGCCAGATAAATTCATTCATAAATGCGATGTATGCAGGGAAAATAAGCGAAGAACACAAGCTTAAACTTAGGGCAATTCTGCTCAATATGTATTTCAAAAAAGTTTTAAACACAGGAAAAAAGCAAGAAACAACTACAATAAATGCATGGCCCTTTGTAGTCCATGCTTTATACAGGCATGAAAAATCCAAATTCTTCCTTGATGCTTCGGTAAGAACATTGGGTGTATACCAGGCATACAACAAATTATACTATTCAATGGACCCGAAAACAAAGAAATTAAATCAGGGAAACCTCTCCAGTTTTGCAGAACAGCTTGTTTCTTATGACGGCATGATAGACTTATTCACGGGGCAGGACGGCAAATGGTACGTTTTCGGCTGGACTGAAACAACAGGAAAAGAAGAAATTGAAATGAAAACTGCAGGCCTCCAGACAATGGGCAAAATAACTGAGGACGGTATTTATTTGGGGGGAGGAGGAAGCATAGAAATTGTAAAATTAAATGAAGAAGAGGATATTTCTGAGGAACTGGAAAAAATCACCATTGAACTTGTTGCAGGAAAAGAAGATACCTTCCGCATTGATTTTGGAGGTTCATATTCAGAAGATTTGGCAGGTGCGTTTGGGAGAGTAATGGCGAAAGTTGCTGCAGAACAAATACTCAGCGCAGCAGGGGGGTATATCGGAGGAGAAAAACTAAAGGCCTGGCAGACCGAAGGAGTTTTTACATTCAGGCTTACAGATGAAGAAGGAAAGATGAAGACATTTTATGTCGGTGTTGATTATATTGGAGGAGAAACAAAACAGCTTTCAGATGAGGAGGTTGAGAAAACTCTTTCAGGAGGAGCAATGTTAATTGATTTAGGGATGACCATACACGCAGAGAAAGGAAAATGGTCTCTGATGGTTGAACCGGGTTTCAAGAGTCCTTTTGGGGAGGAAACTGAATTTGCAGGACAGATTGGATTCAAATATGAACCCAAAGAAGGCATAGGCGGGGGAATCTATTTCGGCAAAAATGTTTCTCCCGGAATGGTTCCGGACATAAAGAAACTTAATTCAATTTCACAGTACCTAACTCCCAAAAATAAAATAGAATGGGCGGTCAGAGCTTATATAGAATATTTAAGCGGAACATTGTAGGTGCATAAATGGCGGTTCAGGCTCAAAAAGAGAAAATTAAACCTGAAGTCCTAATCAAAGAGCTGGAACCCCTTCTTGAGATGGATTTTAAACCTGATAAAACGTTTTCTCTTAAAGAAGACCAGCTTAATGCCCTTGACAGCTGGCTCAAAGAAAAAGAATTCTCCAAATATAAAGAATACAGGGAAAAATTCAAGGGCAACCCCACCGGAACAAGAACACTTTTCCTTGTTCTCTGGCTGAAAAAGTGCAATGAAGAAGAATTTTCAAAATACCAGAACAAAATTATAGTACTTTCTAAAAATCTCTCAAAAAATAAAATTTCTCCGGCTGAAAAAGTGCCTGTGTTTACTGAGGTAATCCTAAAACTGTCCGTTCTTGGAGAAGAACAGATACTGAATATCCCAAAAGAAACAGTAAAAGAACTGGGCGAAGAGCTGGTGAATAAAAAAACAGGTGAAGAATCCAATCCAGGTAAAAAGTTTGCAGAATTCCTTATAAGAAAAGAGGTGCAGAAATTCCTTCTGGAAAACCAGATAACACCCTATCAGTTTGTCAGCAAATTATCAGATTTTTTTTATTCAAATAAAGGCACATTTTCAAAAGAAATAACGCTGGAATTAACCCCCCAGATAAAATCAGCCAAGGTTTCCCTTGAACTTCCAAATATTGAAAAACTTGAAAATGAAATGCTTGATTTCTTAAAAAAATTAAGGTCTCTTGATGTAAAGTCCAGCGAGGAAAAACAGTTTGAGTGGTATGAACATCTTTGCAAAAAATACGGCCTGGATGAAGATTACCTTATGATAGGCTCTGCAATATTTTCTCTTGACCTTGAGAGAATAAAAGAAAAACTTTTCAAGAATATGACTAAAGAGGAAAAAAATAAATTCAAGGGAATTTTAAACTGGGCTGTTGAAAACGGAAGAGTTGAAATAATCGGATTTGTGAGCGATTTCATTGATTTAAAGAAGAACAGCAAGGAAAAGTTTGATTCAGAATCATTCCTAAAACTTGTCTACAATCTCAAATCAAGTGTTTATGTCCCGTTCTTAAGAAAAATAAAAAAATATCAGCTGGAAAGCGGTTTCGGTTTCGGTTATTCAGGCTTTATTCCCGTATTCGGGGGAGCAACCCTTTCAGCAGCAACTACCAACCAGCCTTACCCGCTTTCTTCGGCATCAGTTTTTGCAACTTTAACCCAGGAAGGCGAGTTTGTTTTAAAAGGAAAACTTTCTCTGAACAATCTTTTTATGGCATTTCCAATCTACAGTTTTGAAGAATCAAAGCTTTTATTCAACCTTGAAGGTTTCAAAGACGGCCTTGCTTTTGGATACGGCTCTTTTGGGTTTGGTTTTTTAAATAAAAAACCCTCACTAATCCTGGGAAACTTTTCCATCCCTTTTGAGTTTGAAAAAGGAAAATTTTCAATGAGCTTTACAATTCCTCCTGAAATTCTTATTCCATTTACGATATTAAACGCGGGCTTACAATACGCACCGGCATATATCTCTTCTGCAGATTTTGTTTCATACGGAATAATTGCAACTATGGCAGAAATAAAGGAGAATTTTATTCCGTACCAGTCTCTTAGGGAACTGGTAAACACCCTCCTTTTAATCTATCCCCCATCTGATACTGTAAAACTCAATGAACTTGACCAGACTGTTGATGTTTTGGTATCTCTAATCCAGACAGGAAAGTACAATACCGCACTGAGAAACATTGAATCTCTCTTAAAAGACAAGAAAGGAATTGCCAAAAATCCTACAATAAAATATCTCCTTTATACCCTTGCAGACCTTGCAGTAGACCAGGAGATAATCCATTTCGGCGAGAAAATTTCCCCGACCAAACAGATTAGAAAAAATGTCACCGATGCAATGAACAAAATGGAAAAACTTCAGGATAAAAAAGAGCTTTCAATTGAAGAGACAAAGGAATACTTCGGATTGCTCGTAT
>JAFGQX010000025.1 GCA_016935455.1 Microcaldota archaeon | reverse complement strand
TCAAAAGACAGCAGGATTGGACTGGACAATTTTGATGTGTTTAAACACTCGCTGGTTGTCGGAATGTCCGGAAGCGGAAAAACAAAATTCCTTAACATACTCACAAAAGCAATAAAAAAGCGGTATCAAACAGAGGCAAAAGTAGTAATCATAGATCCTCACAGGGAGTTCTCCAGGAGTTTCAAAAATCAGGCAAAAATCATTGATTTCAAAAAGAATTATCTGGAGCCTCTGGAAGTTGGAAAGGAAGCAAGTCCTATGACCACGCAATTGATTCAAAATCTCATTATGTCCATAATAGGAGAGAAAAACAAATATTCAGACAGAGTCCTCTTCTACTCCATTCACCTCCTCTCCAGTCTAGGAGAACTCAATCTTCAAAATATAAGCAGGCTCCTCACAGACAGCCCTTCAAGGATGGAATACTTAAACCAGACGGAAAACGAGGAAGTAAAAAGATTCTTCTCAACTGAATTTGATGATATTTATATGAATCACTTTAATGAAGCGGTTCTTCCAGTACTAAATTTCATAGGGGAATACGAACTGTATATGGGTGAAAAAAATAAACAGGTTTCTCTTCTGGATGAAATTGAAAAGAATGAAGTTGTAGTCATTTCTTTTGACCCTCATTTTTTCGGAAGGAAGATGACAAAATTCCTTGCCGGTGCTGTGCTGCAGCAGATGTACATCCTTGCGATAACCCGCAAGTTTGACAAGCCTATAATCCTATTAGTTGACGAGTTTCCGATAGTTGAAAATAAAGTGATAAAAAACATGCATGCGGAAACAAGAAAATTCAATCTCCATCTTTACCTTTCAATGCAATATCTAAACCAGCTGGAGGGGGACATAACGGACAGTATACTCACCAATACCTACAATTATATAGTGTTCAAATGCAACCGGCAGGATGCAGGCATGATAAGTTCTATGATAGATATAAAAGTTGAAGAATATTTCAAAAAACAGAGACGGCCTTCAGAATTAGAAGAAGAAAAAAAGGACCTTTTTGTAAATCTTATGAGCCGGGAATGTGTTGTAAGATTATTTGAAGGGCAGAAATATCTAATGCCTATGAAAGTATCTGTTGTTGACTCAAAAAATTGGGACGGATTCAAAATCCCAAAAAAATCAGGCACTGGGATTGAAATTTTGCAGTACAAAAAAGATGATCATCAGATAATAAAGGGTGTTTAAATGGAAAAAATAGATGAAGCTTTCAGGTCAGCCTGCAGGGTTCTTTTAGGTGAAGAGATAGGGGAATTATACCAGTTTAAAGATTACCTTCTTAGTATGGTCCCAAAATCAATGAGGGTAAAATCTTCAGTCTCAGGAAAAGATATCTGTTTATCCAGAGACTACTACTGCAAAAACGCGGAATTTGCATCTCTGGAGGAGATAACAGGAAATTCCCAAAAAATAAGCATAGATGATATAAAAGATATAGACGCGCTCTTGTGTTCACTAAAGGAGAACATGAGCTACTGTGGAAACAACAATATAGGAAATTCAAGAGATGTGGTGGATTCGGATTCCTGCCAGGACGGAATATGTATTCTGAACACTCACCAGGTTTTAGGGGGAAAATTCATCGCTTATTCCCACGGAATAAGAAGAGGGGAATATATTTTCGGTTCCGTCTGGTCTGGGGAAAACAGTTTTTTGATGAGGTGCCAGGGAATGTTCTTCTCAAAAAACTGTTATGAAAGCTACTTATCCACAAAGTCCAGGAACCTGTATTTTTCATTCAACTGCAGGAGCTGCTCAGAAATGTTCTTTTCATTTAACCAAGTCTCAAAACAGTTTATGATAGGGAATGTTTCCCTCCCAAAAGAGAGATATCACACACTCAAGAAAAAACTCCTTTCGGAGCTGGCTGAAAAATTAAAAAGAAATAAGAAATTCCCGTCTTTGTTTGAGTTATGTTCAGGAGTTGATAATAATGAATGAGATAAACAAAGCTTTTGAAAATACTTCAAAAAACCTTTTTGGAAAGGCGCTTTTCCAGATGGAAGAGTATTCAGAGTGGATTGAAAGGAGGATCCCAAAAGCGGAGAACTACAAATCCTGTCTGGGTCCAAATAAGGTCCCCGTAAGAGATTATTACTTCTTTAAGAATATCCCAAGAAATAGAATTGCTGCTTATGAGGAATTTTCACGTGCAGGTTCAGGAAAGATAGACTCTTTTGAGAACCTGTCCTTTGAAGATATAAAGGAAAAATTAAGAAAAATAGCTTATTTTGTCCCTGACTTCCGGGAAGGAAAAAATAGAAACATAAATAATTCAATGGTTTATATCGACTGCCTGAATATCTCCAATTCATTTGACACCTTCGGGCTCAAGAATTCCGCGTTCAACTTTTCAGCATTCGGAGAAAATATATTCGGATGCTATAGGGTTGTAAACACCAAATTTTCAATACACTGCTACAATGTAACAAATGTCTTGTCATGTTTTGAGATGGACAGTGCAAAAGACTGTTTTAACTCAATGTTCTGCCATAACGTGGAGAATGTGAATGATTCCCTTTTCTGCTTCAACACAAAAAGCAAAAAGTATGCTGTTGGGAATATCGAGGTAGGAAAGGAAAAGTACTTAAAAGTGAAAAAGATGCTTACTGAGAAGATACTTTCTGAGCTGGAAAAAGAAAAATTTCTTGAAATGGACATTTACAATGTACTGTGTTAATAAGTGCAGGGGGCAGGATTTTCCAAATGACCATGCTTTCCTCCTTGGGTGCTAAGAAAAACCTTAGCGGGAGGTTTGAAAGGGGGCATGGCCCTTTCCTTTGAACCTGCGAAGGCACTAAGCCAACGGGTCCTAAACCCGTCCCGTTCGACCGCTCCGGAACCCCTGCGTTGGCCATTTAAATAAGTTTCCATCAAGACAGACGGATGTTATAAAAGTTCTAATAGAATGATTTAAAAACCCTCCTATTTTGCCTAAAAAATTAGGTTTAAAAACATTTTTGCTCAGATAATAACACATTGAAATGGATTAGATAATCCATATTCTGCTCCTCAACAACGAAACCCCATAGAAGACGGTGGTCGAAAGACTGCCGCCTTCTCGCCCCTTTTATAATAATCCCACTTAAATGACAAGGCGACCATTCACCAAGTTATAAAACAATTTGGCATCAAAAGAAATCTGCATGAAAATAGCAATAATGGGTGACACCCATCTGGGATACGCCCGATTTGAAGAAGATTCATACATTCAGGCAGAATGGGCTATCAAAGATGCGGAAGATAAGGCAGATTTAATTATAATTGCTGGAGATGTTTTTGATACAAAAATCCCCAGAATGGAAACACTGCAGAGAGCACTGAATATCTTCAAAAAGATAAAAAAGAGGATAATAACCATACACGGCAATCATGAAAGGAGAAGCAAAGATTCCGTGAACATTCTCCAGATTCTGGATACTGGCGGATTTGTTGAATATCTGCACAACCAGTCCCTGCAGATTGAGGAAAACGGGGAAAAAATAAACATTATCGGGCTGGGAAGCGTTCCTTCTTTTTATTCAAAAACTGCCCTTAAGGTATGCACTGAAAAAAACGGTCCCAAAAAAGGATATTTCAATATTCTTGTTCTGCACCAGAATTTCAATGAACTGAGCATGGGGGAAGAGGACCTTTCATTTGAGGACATACAAGAACTTAATTTTGACCTCATAATAAATGGACATATACATAAGCATCATAACTCTTTGAATGGAAAACTTATAATTCCTGGAAGCACGGTGGTTACCCAGCTTAAAAAAGAAGAAACCGAGGCAAGGGGGTATGTACTTTATGATACTGAAAAAAAAGAGGGGAGATTCATACCTGTTAAATCCAGAGATTTCTATTTAGAAGAGCTGGAATTTGAAAATGCAGGAATACTGGAGGTAAGAAAGGCGGTTGAGGAAAAAATTGAAGAAATTAAAAAAAGAAGCCCAGAATCAATAATAAAGATAAGGCTTAAAGGAAAAATAATGGACGGTCTCAGCCCTTCCGATTTGGTTTTAAGAGGGGGAAAAAATATTTTTATAGACAATAAACTCAATATAAAGAATCTCAGGCAGCGCCTTGACGAGATTAAAGCGGGCAGAAAATCAGAAGTTTCTGTAAGGGATTATGCAATGAAAAAACTTAAGGAAAAAACTGAAAATAAGATCGATTTTGACCCTGTTGAATTTTTTGAAAAACTTTCGGAAAGCCCAGATAAGGCAATTAAGTATCTGGAAGAATAATTACCGGATTTCAAACTCATAGCCCTTTTTCTTGTTTAAATCGACAGCATAACTGCGTGAATCTTTTTCAAAGAATACGATATTCCCCCTTACTTCAGTTATTCTTCCGGAAAGACTTTCTGCAAGCGTAAATTTTGAAGGAGTATAAAATTCATTTCTGCGTATTTTGATATCATCAATAAGAAAATCCGGGAAAGGAGATGATGTTTTTATTTTTTCCAGGGCTGATTCAAACTCTTCACGTTTAATCGAGAACAACCCTTTCAGCTTGGCTGAGGTTCTCACTGCATTTCTGAATCCGAATGTAGTTTGCAGAAGCCTTTCCATTTCGTATGCATCCCCTGCGTTGTTAAAGTTCATAATTTCAGCCCAGTAAACGGCCGCCTGTTCTCTCAGCCTTGTTTCTACCCTCTCTTTCCGGGTAACGCCGCATTTCACCATTCCGGCGCCAAAGTAGGCAAGATAAACTGCATAATCCCTGTTCACTATTTCATCCTGTATGTGCTCATAGCCCGTAAAATCCATTCGGGTATATACCTTTGAAATGTCGTTGTATCTGCAGAAAGGGCACTGTTTTACATTAACTGCGTGGTTAGGGCACTTGTGGAATTCTTCCCCGTCAAAACGGCCGTAGCATCTGAGAGTAGAATTAAATTCCATTCTGATTTTATCTTCAAGCTTAAGATTGTCAAAATGATCCTCATTCCAGAATCCAATTTCACGGTCTACAGGTTTAAAATACACCAAATGCATGGTCATAGGTGGATATCGGGGAGGGGGTATATAAATGACATGAGGGGTTATTTCCGTTAAATTTATATTTTAGGAAGTGAAAAATAGATTATGATGGAGGAACTGTTTTTTTCCATTGCTGTGATTGCAGTAATTCTTCTTGCAACTTATGTGCTTACCAAATAATAGGTTTAAATAAATAACTTATAATAGAATTGTCTTACTCATTATAGTGTGGGCCGGTAGCTCAGTCAGGTTGGAGCGTTCGACTGATAAAGCCCTGGGCTTTGTTAACGGACTGTCCGGGTGTTGGCAATCGAAAGGTCGTGAGTTCAAATCTCATCCGGCCCATCAAAATAGATATAAAAGGAACACAACAACATACTAACTAAAACTTAAAAGATAGGGGAGAACATGGAAAGAATAAGAGTGTTGTGTTTAGATGACGATGAAGATATCAGAAGACTAATTAAATTCTTTTTTACACGGAAAAATTTTGAAGTAATTACCTGCCAGGATATACAAAGTGCAAAAAAAGCTGAAAAGAATGCCCAGATAGATGTCATTATTTCCGACTTGTTTTTGCCTGAAGGCGGAACGGTCGGATTTATAGAAGAAATGATGAAGAAAGGCCATCCAATCATAATTTTCACTGCTGCAGAGTGGAAAGAAATGCCGAGGATAGACGGAGTTGTGATTGTAAATAAGATGGATGAATACGGAATGGATAAGCTTATCAAAGAAGTGGAAAGTGCAGCTGGAAAAAAACCGGAATACTCAGGTGCAAAAAATATTTCAGAACTTACCAAACCAGGCATGCATATCAAAACGCCCCTTGAAAAAAGATTTGAAACAAGAAATGATGAGGAGACAGTTCTATTTTTTGAACTGAGGCAGCTGGAAAGGGAGATACGCATATCCTCAGGAAACGGAACCCGCACAAGAGAATTCAATGAAATGATGGACAAATATTTGGAACTTAAAAGTAGGTTGAACAAAATTAGAGAAGGAAATAAAAAAATAAATCCCAAAAAGAAACCAAAAAGAATCCTGCAAAATTAATTTAATTATTCTATGTAATAATACCCTGTGGAAGCCAAAGTTAAAATGAAGCAGATATACCGGTTTGACCCTTTCAGCCAAATTTACTTACCTCTAGAAGAAACGCAGGTTCTTTTTCAGGAAGATGTGATGCAGTATTTTAAACAGCATAATTTAATGGAAGAAGGTCCGATTACCGAAGTTTCCGCAGGGATAGCTTCTGTTCAGGATGAGCTCGCAGAAACAAGAACAAGCTCTGAGGTTTTGGGAGAAGTGGGTGTGAAGGAAAAAACAAAAAAAGAAACGGAAACTGTTGATTTTGCAATAGTGTACTACAATCCAGTAACTAAAAAAAGCGAGGTAGTCCATATAAAATCAGAGGTAGTCATAACTGACTATATTGATACCATAGAGGATTCGGTAAAGAATGCCTCCGCATACGGGATATATAAATTCGTTACAACTCCCCTGTTAACCACTGAGGTAAATCAGGAAGTGCTCAGAGAGATAATGGATAAGATTGAGATAGTGAGTCCAAAACCTTTTGGAGGGGCGATGACTGTTCCAAGAATAATTATTGAAAAAACTGAAAAACCGGAAATTGAGGTTCTTGAGGGGGAAAAAAGCAGGGCAGAAAAAGCAGTTGTCACAGCTCTGGAAAGAAAATTGGAAATGGCCAAAAAAATAGACGAAGAGATAGTGGCGCTGGAACAGGCAGCTGAAATGCTCAAAGGAAAAAAACCTCTTGAAAAGATTATTGAAAAACTGCCTCCCAAAATAAGGGCTCTGGTTTTAGTCCAGATTAAGAAAAAAAAGATGGATAAAGAAATACTGCGGATGCTTATTCTTGAAGATGTTAAATTTCTTGAAAAAATTAAAATCAAATTAAACAAAATGTCTCTTAAAGAGCTCATAAAACTGGCAAAAACGCTTAAAGGAATAAAAGAAAGATAAGACTATTTCTTTGCACGAATTTCCTTATTTTTTGGCCTTAAATATTTGGAGCCGCATTTTCTGCATTTTTCAACTCCCTTTTTATTTCTGGTTTTGCATCTGAGGCATATTGCAATTTTTGTTATCTCTGCGTCAGCTTCTGGAAATTTTCCCATCTAAGAATCACCTGGTTATAGAGAGATGATTTGAGTATAAATGTTTAAATAAATATGGGCTCAATTGAATTCTACAAAAACCTTAATATATCGCTTCAGTAGCTGAATGTGAGGTGGACTTCACAACGCTCCGAGTCGCTCTTTGCGCCTCAGTAGCTCATTGGTAGAGCGCCTGTCTTGTAAACGGATTGAGGAAAACCTTTCCGTCTTGACAACAGGAGGCAGGGGGTTCAATTCCCTCCTGAGGCTTTTTTTGCTAAATTTTAAGAATTAAATTAGGATAATGCTGCTAAATAGAGAAGAAAAAAGAGATACTGAAGTAAAAGACATTGGCCGGCGTGGACGGTGTTTGCTCTGAGACACGCCCATCCAGTAATTGTTGAAGTAATGCTGCTAAATAGAGAAGAAAAAGGAAATACTGAAGTAAAAGATAGCGGGGAGTGGATTTGAACCACTGACCTCCGGGTTTCTCAGAAAGAAACCTATGAGCCCGGCGGGAACTCCAGGCTCCCCTTAGGGCACACCCTAAATTTTAGGATATGTTACCCCGCTGGATAGATTCCAGCCCCGCTATAAACTGCACTAACCCATTTTTAGTTAGAACATGAATACTATTAGGCAATAATCTTTTATATGTATCACACATTGACCTTTTTGTAACTAATATCGCTTGGTAACTAGGGTAAATGGTTTGAAGATATTGAAATTTATTCCTAAGTTTAATGGCCTTTGATTCTATCTTGTCCCAGTATGTGGCTTCAATTAATAATTTGGGTTTCTCAACAAAAAAATCTATAGAAATAAAACCATTGCGATTATGGGCAAAAATGATTTTTTCATAAGTATATTTGATTTTTTGAGACAACAAATCCCGTGCAATACCTACTTCAAGAGAATTGTACATATGTTCACCTAACGGACCTTTGCATTTTCTTCCAGTTTTTTTAAGTCCAAGAATAGACCAGCGAGTCCTTTGTTCTTTTAGTTTCGGGTCAAAAATACCTGTTTTTTTATCTTTTGAAATCAACCCTCCCCTGCGACATCTTGTT
>JAFGQX010000024.1 GCA_016935455.1 Microcaldota archaeon | reverse complement strand
TTTCAAAAACAGGAAGTATTTTCTCCGGGAGGGTATCTACACCCACAAGTGCAACACCGCTGTAGCCGACAAAGTAAGGGTCAACTATTGCAGTATATGATTTGATTATTCCGGTATCCTCAAGCTTTTTTATTCTCTTTCTTACTGCAGTTTCGGTTATTCCAATAACTGAAGCTATCTCAGTGGCCGGGGTTCTGCTGTTTTTCAATAGAATGTTTAGTATTATCTCGTCTTTTTTGTCCATGTTCGTATTTCGAACCAAAATGTTTTAAAAACAAACATGGAAATACTTATTAAGAAGGTTTGCAAACAAGAAAACCTAAGAATATAAAATTGGTGAGTACAATGGGAAAAGTTGGAAAAGAAATTGTTGAATTAGATGTGGATGGACTAGTTGAAGAACTGAATAAAGCACTTGCTGATGAATGGCTTGCATATATGCAGTATACCTCTGCATCAAAGCTGGTTGCACACCCTTCTGCAGTAAAAGAACTGGGGGAAATTGCAAAGGAAGAGCTTGAACATGCGGATGAACTTACCGAAAGGATAATACAGCTTGGGGGTAAACCCATAGTAGACCCGAAACAATATTTTGAAAAAACAAACTGCGGTTATGAGATTCCAACGGAGGATGTTGTAAAGGTCCTTAAGGATTCAATAAAAGCAGAGGGATGTGCGATAAGGGTTTACAATAAAATAATGAAGATAACTGAAGGAAAAGATCTGGTAACCCGCCAGCTTATGCAACATATTATGGAGGAAGAAATAAACCACGAACAGAGATTTGAGAATCTTCTTGAGTGGATTAAATGACTGAAGTAAACCAAATTTACAAATGTAACATATGCGGAAATATTGTTGAGGTCCTCCATAATGGTGTGGGCACGCTTGTATGTTGCGGACAGCCGATGAATCTTCAAAAAGAGAGAATTGAAGATACTGGGAATGAAAAGCATGTGCCGGTTGTTGAAAAAACAGAAAAAGGAGTGAAGGTGAAGGTTGGTTCTGTTCCGCATCCGATGGAAGAAAAGCACTGGATTGAATGGATAGAAATTATCGCGGACGGGAGGGTTTACAGGAAATATCTCAATCCAGGGGATGTGCCCGAAGCAGAATTTGAAATATCGGAAGAAAATATCGTTGCAAGAGAATACTGCAATATTCACGGATTGTGGAAGTCTAAATAATCTTTCTTTTTATTTACCATTATGAATAAGATATTTGTTTTCCTTTTGATTATCGGTTTAGTCAGTTCTTTTTCTATTGAAAATTATTACAATGAGGTCCAGGTTCTTGGAAACGGGGACCTGCAGGTATACGAGAAGATGACATTTTACCTTGATGAACAGTACAATGAAGGATACCGTTCCATAAGGCCGCTGGATTATGGTCAATTGGGAAATATACAAGTTCTTGAAGCCAAGTTAGATGGGCAGGATGTGATTTACACAACCGCCATAAACGGTGAAAACGCGGAGATAATATGGAAAAAGACCCATGTTGGAACAAATGTTGTTGAATTAAGGTATATCCTAAAGGACAGGGTGGAGATTTTTGATGATTTTGCAAGGGTATGCTATGAACATTACGGTGCCGGATGGGGGATCGGGGGAAATAATTTCCACTCAGTTATGGTGCTTCCAGAAGAAAGCAGGGGAAAAGAAATGCATTTTGAAATTTATTCCTCTAAAAAACCAGATGAGGTTTATGTGGATGACCTGAAAGTTGTTGTTGAAATGGACTACGTTCCTTCTGGAAATTATATCGGGGGGTGCTATCTTTTTGACAAGGGTTCTGTGAACAGCTCAAGGATTGTGAATGGTTCCGCTTATGAAATTCTCCAGGAGGAGAGGGAACAGTTTGGTTCTGAACAGGTATTCGGCCCGGATGATATGCTGTTCTGCTGTTTTCCAATAGTCCTTTTGACTGCAATTGCTGCCGGAGCGGTGTTCTTTTTCCACGGGAATAAGAAAATCCCGAGGGGGATTATGAGTATTTTGCCGCCTTCCGATGAGGAACCGGTTTTTGTTTCGGCACTCGTAAGGAATGAGTATAAGGAGAATGAGATTATGGCTTCCACTCTCCTTGATTTGATAAACAAGGGAATTGTCGGTATTATTGAAACACAAAAGGAAGGGAGCGTTAATGCGGATGAGAAGGAAAGGACGATACTGAAGCTGCTGAAAAAACCCACTGGACTGAAAGCTTGCGAGGAAGCAGTATTAAATGTAATATTTAACGGGGAAGAAACAGTGGATTTAGATGCAAAGGCAAAGAAATTTGATGAGATAAAAAGCCAGGGCGAGGCAGGGGGAATGGATATTGAAAAGAACATTAAGAAGTTCAGGGACTCGTTGGATGAAGTACTTAAGGAAAAGGATGCAAAAGACCTTAAGGGTGGAAAGGGCGAGAGAATTGGAACTGCGGTCAGCATATTGATGTTTTACGGGTTCCTTTCCTTCTTTTACCTTGCAATGACCGATTTTTACATAAGCGGTATTGCCTTTGCGTTGTTTGTCATCTCGCTTTTGCTGGTTGGATATAGTACATATACACTCATTTCCAAGCCAAGGGTGAAGGAAAAATACCTGAAGGAATATTCACAATGGAAAGGGTTTTCAGATGCAATTAAATCCGGAAGGATGGAAGAGTATCCCCCGAGTTCGGTAATCATCTGGGGGAAAATCCTTGTTTATGCAACTGCATTGGGGCTTGCGGACAAGGTTAAGAAACACCTTTCTGAGCTTGACTCATTTTTGGTTAAGCAGGTTGAGGATATGGAGAGAATAAGCAGGAAAACAACCTTATTCTATACAAGCGCCTTTGCATTGAGCAACCTTTCCAAATACGGGAGCCGGAGCGGGCCGAGAAGCAGCGGATTTTCATCACGTTCTTCTGGGGGCTGGAGTTCCGGAGGCGGGGGAGGCTTCAGTGGCGGAAGTTCCGGTGGAGGAGGATTCAGGTAATTTCAGAAAAAAATAAAAGGATAGGGATGGTTTTAACATTGGGATGAAAATGGGGGTAATGGAAAAACTCAAGAAGAATGCCGGAGGGCTTAATCAAAGAATAATATTTCCTGAAGGGGCAGATGAACGGATTATATCTGCGGCTGAAAAGGCAAGGAAAAGAAAAATGATTAAACCGATTCTTGTTGGGGATGCAGTGGAAATCAGGGAAAACGCCAAAAAACTGAAAATAAATCTCAAGAATTTTGATGTTATTGACCCGAAAAAAAGCGGCAGAATAGGTGAATACTCTAAATATTACTCCAGATTAAGCGGAACATCTGAAAAAACTGCAATGAGCATTGTTCAGCAGCCCATTTTTTATTCTGCGGTTGCGTTAAGAAAAGGAGACGCGGACGGGATGATCGGGGGGCTGGTTTATACCTCCGGAGATTTTATTGCGGTCTGCAAAGGAGTAATCGGAATGGAAAAGGGAATAACAGTGCCTTCAAGTTTTTTTATAATGGATATTCCGGAATATGAGGGTGGGGAAGGCGGTGTTCTGGTTTATTCTGATGCGTCTGTAAATCCAAATCCAACTGCAGAAGAGCTTGCGGATATTGCTGTGGCTACCGGAAACAGCGTTAAAAAACTACTCAAATGGAAACCAAGGATAGCCATGCTTTCATTTTCAACAAGGGGAAGTGCAGACCACCCGGACGTATGTAAAGTGGTAGCTGCGCTTGAGATTGCAAAGAAAAAAGGAAGGGGGATAGAAATAGACGGTGAGTTCCAGGCGGACTCTGCGCTTGTACTTAAAACAGCGAAAAGAAAAATTAAAGGGAAAGTTGGGAAAGTGGCAGGGAAAGCAAATGTGCTTATTTTTCCGGATTTGGATGCAGGAAATATTTCATATAAACTAACCCAGATACTTGCGGATGCGGATGCATACGGTCCGATACTGCAGGGATTTTCAAAACCGCTCAGCGACCTTTCAAGAGGGGCAACTGTTGAAGATATTTTGGGTGCAATTGCAGTTGTGTCCATAATTGCGGGGAGGAGGAAAAAATGAAAAAGATACTTGTCCTTAACTGCGGAAGTTCTTCAATCAAATACAGGCTTTTTGATGAAAAATTCAATACAATACTTTGGGGGCTTATAGAACGGATAGGGGAAAAACAACCCCAGATAATTCATAGCAAGGGGGACAAAAAGAAGAAGGAAAAGGTGAATGTAAAAAATCACAAACAGGGAATTATGCTAATGTTCCAGATGCTTCACGACAAAGAGCTGGGTGGAATAAAAAGAGCTGATGAAATTTCCGTTGTGGGACACCGGGTTGTCCACGGGGGCCAGATGGCAAAAACCGCCCTGGTTTCGGGAGTTGCGTTAAAGTATCTGAAATCTTTTGAAATGCTCGCACCCCTGCACAATCCCAATAATATAATCGGGATAAAGGAAACGAAAAGGATAATGCCGAATGTTCCGCAGGTCATGGTTTTTGACACCGCATTTCACCAGACTATGCCTAGGAAGGCATATATGTACGCCCTTCCGTACAAATTTTTTGACAAATATGCAATAAGGAAATACGGTTTTCACGGAACATCGCACAAATACGTTTCACAGGTTGCCGGAAAAATGCTGAAAAAGAAAAAACCAAATTTAATTACCTGCCACTTGGGGGCAGGTTCCAGCATTACTGCGGTAAAAAAAGGTGAGTCTGTTGACACGAGTATGGGACTCACACCTCTGGAAGGCGTGATGATGGCGACAAGGACGGGGGATATTGACCCGGCGGTTGTTGAATACCTTGTAAGGAGATATGGAATGAAATTTGAGGATGTTTTTGAGATAATGAACAAAAAAAGCGGCCTGCTCGGGGTTTCAGGTGTCAGCAAGGATGTAAGGATTATCGAAGGGAAAGCAAAAAAGGGAGATGAAAGGTGCAGGCTTGCACTTGAGATGTTTTCTTACAGGATTGCAAAATACATTGCAGCGTATATGGCGGTTCTTGGAAAAACAGATGCAATTGTGTTTACTGCGGGGATAGGGGAAAATGCATTCGGGATAAGGAAAGAGATATGTTCTTATCTGAAATCGTTTGGGATAAAACTTGATTTAAAAAAGAACAGGAACACTGTTAAAAAGAGGGGGGCAATAAATGCGGGAAGTTCCAGGGTGAAGGTTTTGGTTGTGCCTACCAATGAAGAACTTATGATTGCAAAGGAAGCTGTAGAAATGCTGGGTGGAAAGTAATGTCTGTTGCCGGAGTCGGGATTGACATCGTTTCAATTAAAAGAATGAAAAAACTAATTTCTGGAAGGAATGGAGAGGCTTTTTTGGGAAAAACATTTGCAGAAGACGAAATTGGAAATCCAAAAAACGCCGAAAAGCTTGCAGGGATTTTTGCAGCTAAGGAAGCAGTGTATAAGGCTTTAGGAACTGGGTGGATAAACGGAAAAGAAATAGAAGTTGTAAACGACCGGCTTGGGGCTCCAAAGGTAAAATTATACGGGAAAACAAAAAGAATTTCCAAAAATAAAAAAATAAACATCAGCATATCCTATGAAAAGGAATATGCTGTTGCGGTTGCAGTTATTTCTTTTTAAGCTTCTTTTTAATGTATGTAACTGCCTGCCCGAATGTTTTGTTTTTGTTTGCATCCTGGGAAGGAACTTTTATTCCAAATGTGTTTTCTGTTGCTGCAATTAATGCAATTACATCTATTGATTTTGCGTGCAGATCTTCAATGAATCTTGTGCCAGATTTTATTTTGGAGGGTTTTACCCTGAATATGTCTGCAACAATCTCTTTGAACTGTTTTTCAACATCAGCCATTTATTTCACTTTCTTGAATACGACGACGTTCATTCCTGCCTTTTTGGAGACTTTTGCCTTTACTTTCATGGGAAGTTTTGCATTTCCTTCTTTTATTTTTTCGGGTGTAGATGCATTCAGTCCTTCAACCATAGTCATAAACGAAGGTCCTTCTTTGAGCACTACAAGGCCGTATGCATATGGGGAATACTTCGCAAACTTTTTTGGCGGAAGTATGCTTGTTGAATAGAAGTATACAGTTCCTTCTCCGCTTATCTTTTTGAACTGGATTTTCCTGCTTCCGCATTCCCGGCATGCAGAAACCGGTGGGAAGGTCCATTTGCCGCAGTCTTTGCAGTGGGCGCCTAAAATTTTTCCTTTTCCAAGTCCTTCATAAAACATTTTTGCAATTTTTTCAACCATCATAATCACCTCTTCTTCATTATTGTTACAGCCGAGTGCATTCCGTAGCCGTGGTTGTGTTGTGCTGCTATTTTTACGTCTTCTTTAACCTGCCTCTTGCCTGCCTCGCCCCTCATCTGTTTTACTATCTCGTATGTTTCTGCTCCGGGGGACGCCGCAAATGCATGGCCTTTACCGTGCCTCCCTCCAGAAGTGTTCATAGGCTTGTCTCCCTTATATGTGGTTCTGTCCTCCATAAATGCCTTCCAGGATTCGCCTTTATTTAAATAACCGGCGATTTCAGAGAGAACAAGCTGGTATATCTGCATGCAGTCGTGGACATAAAGGTAGTCAAGCTGTTTTGGTTTTACTTTGGCCATTTTGTATGCTTCGCTGAATGTTTTTTTGTCTATTGCCCAGTCTGTCGGGTCTGATTTATACCACGGATAATTACTCGCTGCCCAGTGGAATCCGATTATATCCACAGGCTGTTTATGGTATTTTTTTGCAATGGAAGGTTTGGTTACAATGTAGGCGGATGCCCCGTCTACAGTGTTTAATGCGCTGAGAAGTCTCGTTGGGTAGGCAAAATAAGGGTTGTTTTGGGATTTCCAGTATTCAAAGGTGTTTTTGAATCCTTTCTTTTTTGCCGCTGCTTCCAAACTTTCCGTTATGAAGGCTTTTGGATTAAGCGAAGAATGTTTTCTTACTGCTTTATGGACGTGGTACATCGTTTCGTCTATTTTATCAGGTGAAAGGCCGTATTTTCTTGCATACCCCATAGTTGGAATTGCGCCGTAGGCAGTTGCGATATCGTAGCAGTGATGATAACCATATATCTGGTCAACACCAAAGTCGGTCCAGTACCATAAATCAGTAGGATCAACAGCCTTCCGAACTATCGGATTGTCATCTGGTTGTGAAGAAAGCGTTTCCGCACCCACAACTAAAACAGTTTTGAATTTTCCCGAAGCAACTGCCATGGAAGCAAGACCAAGGCCGGTGTTTAAAGTGGAACATGCGGTTGCGAAATGAAGAGAGGGTTTCAACTGCATTCCAAGCCAGTCGCATAACTGGGTGTGATGGCTGTACATGTGAGATGTGTGGCTGAGCATGCTCCCCACATAAAATGCATCAATATCTTTTCCGGTCATTCCTGCATCATCCATTGCCTCGAAAGCAGCTTCTGCAATTAGTTCGTGAAATGTTTTGTTTTTTATCTCCGGAGTTGAGAGAACATTCCCGAATTTAGTACAACCTACTCCTACAATCGAACCTATAGGTTTTGATACCATAGTAAACCCCAAATCTCTA